>JBFJKO010000023.1:0-15657 GCA_041634935.1 Nocardioides sp. | reverse complement strand
GGCGGTGCGCTCGCGGATCGCCCAGCTGGACGGCGTCTGGCGCGACACCGTGCTGATGGAGCGCCGCCGGCCCGACTAACGCTCGCCGCTGACCGCCGCCGGCGAGAGCGTGCGCTCCCCCGGCCCTGCGGGTCCTGCGAAGAGCTCTGCGGCGGGAGCTGCGCACGGCAGGGTGAGCGCGAAGGTGCTTCCCTGACCCTCCGCGGAGGACATGCTCACCCGGCCCCGGTGCCGGGCGGCGACGCCGGAGACGATCGCGAGCCCCAGTCCGGCGCCCTGCGAGACCATCTCCGAGGCGCCACGGCCCCGGACGAAGCGCTCGAAGACGGCCCCGTGCTCGTCGTCCGGGATGCCGATGCCGTCGTCGGCGACCTCGATCGTGACCTCCCCGTCCCGGACGTCGACCCGGACGCGGGCCCCCGGGCGATCGGGGCTGAACTTCACGGCGTTGAGCACGAGGTGCTCGACGGCGCGTTCGAGCTCCCGGGCCCGCCCGTGCGCCCAGACCGGTTCTGTCGTGGCCTCCAGGACGACGTCCGCGGCCGGCTCGGCCTCCCGCACGACCTCGCACACGGCTCGCGCCACGCCGACGACCTCGACCAGCTCGTCCTCCGACCGCCCCCGTCGTCCGACCTGCCCCTCGACCTGCCGCTCGACCTGCGACAGCAGCAGCAGGTCGTCGACGAGCGCCAGCAGCCGTCGACTGTTGCGCGCCACGCGGTCGACTGCGGACGAGAGCGGTGCGTGCACGTCGCCGAACGTGCCGTCCTGCACCATCTCGAGGTTGCCGACGATGCTGGTCAAGGGCGTCCGCAGCTCGTGGCTGACCGAGGAGACGAACACGTCCTTGGCCTCGTCGAGGAGCCGCTGACGCTCGAGCGCCTCGGTGAGCAGCTGGTTGGTCTCGACCACCTCGGTGATGTCCTCGGACGTCGTCAGGTGCCCGCACGGCACACCGGAGGCGTCGTGCAGGCGGGAGACGCTCAGCTGGTGGGTGCGCACCTCGCGGTCGCGACGCAGGAAGTCGACGCGGATGCCGGTCACGGCGCGCCCCTCGAAGAAGCGCGACCCGAGGACGGGGTCGTCGGTGGGGTCGGGGTGCAGCAGTGCGCGGGGGCGGCCCAGGACCTCGCCGGCCGTCCAGCCGAGCAGCCGCTCGGCCCCCACGTTGAAGTTGGTCACCAGGCCGTCGTCGTCCGAGCCGATGATCGCCACCCCGTTGGTGGCGTCGAAGACCTGCTGGAGCAGGTCACGCTGCCGGCCCGCCTCGAACGCCTGCTGGAGCTGGTCGTGCGTGCGCAGCACGACCGTGATCGACACCAGCGCGGCGATCAGGGCGAAGCCGATGAGCACCAGGCCCATGCCCTCCTCGTCGAGACCGCGCAGGTCCGCCAGCTCGCTCAGCGCACCGACGTCGAGGTAGGTGCCGACGGCCAGCACGAGGAGCGTGCCGTAGAGCTGGGCCATGGCGCCCCGTGGCGTCTGCCGCGAGGCTCCCCACCCGAGCACCGGGAGGAGGATCAGCAGCGCGAGCTGCTGAGGTCCGGCCGGGAGCACCGCCACGGCGCTGAGCACCACCAGCGCAACCCACTGCCCGGCCCGCTCCCGGCGGCCCGCAGGCGCGGCGTGACCGGGCAGCCCAGCGACGAGTGCCACGAGCACCAGTACCGACACGGCCGTGGTCATCGCGAACGCCAGTGGCATCAGTCCGTCGAGGGCCCGGCCCCACGCTGCCGCCATGACCCAGGCCAGCGCGCCGGCCGCGAGGGCCAGCACGGCCGCGGCCCGGAGCAGTCGCTGGAGGTCCTTCTCGTCGCGGAGCACCAGCCCGGCGTCCCCGCGCACGAGCCCTGCACCCCACCAGGTGAGCAGCGCCGTGCCGAGACCGCCCACCAGGGCGACGCTCAGCGGCCGGTCGGCCAGGGCGTACGACGTCCCGGCCGCCAGACCCGCCAGGAGCGACCACGCACCACGATCACGCCACAGGATCGCGACGGCGGCGATGGCCGGACCCAGCGACCAGGTGGCGAAGACGTGGTCCGGGCTCGGCGCGGCCTGGAGGTTGCAGAAACCGCCGACGAGGGCGAGCACGCCCAGCGCGTAGCCGACGCTCAGCCGCTGGTGGGCCACCGTCGCCTCCTCACGGGCTCCGGGGAGGACCTGACCCGCCGAACATACCCCCGTAGGGATGGCGTCACCGGTGGTTCTGCCAGATCCGTAGGATCGTCACGTGAGCGGGACCGCGGACTCCCTGCCCGCGCAGGTCGACGTCTGCGTCGTCGGTGGCGGCCAGTCCGCCCTGGCCCTCGGCTCCCGCGCCTGACCGGCCTCGTCAGGCGCGCTTGAGCAGGAGCGCGACCTCGTAGTGGGTCGTGTGGGCGAACATGTCGAGCAGCCGCGCCTGCACGGGTCGCCACGACGGCATCGCCGTGAGGTCGCGGGCCAGCGAGGCGGCGTTGCAGCTGGAGTAGACGAGGTGACGGGCCGCCGCCCCCTCCAGGCGCGCAGCGAGGTCGGCCCCGATGCCGCGCCGGGGCGGGTTGACCACCACGAGGTCGGCGTCCAGGTCGGCCTCGGCCGCGTCGCCGCACCGGAAGTCCGCCTCGAGCCCGGCCTCCTGCGCCGACAGCCGGGCGCTGGCCACCGCCTCGTCGCTCACCTCGACGCCGGCGACCGCACGACCCGGCGCGGCGAGGTGGAGGGCGAAGCCGCCGACGCCGCAGTAGAGGTCGAGCACCGACGCCGGAGCCGCGTCGTCGACCCACTGCGCCGCCTGGCGGTAGAGCGCGGCCGCGACCGCGGTGTTGGTCTGGAAGAAGCTGCGCGGACGCAGGTGCAGCACCACGTCGTTGACCCGCATGGGCAGGGTCTGCCGCTCGGTGAGCACGGTCTCCTCGGGGCCCTCGAGCACGGCCTTGTGCTCGGGCTGGAGGTTGACCGAGACCACCGCGATCCGCGGCTCCGCGCCCAACAGGGCGCTCAGGTGCTTGCGGATGCGGGGCACCGCCTCGGTCGAGCGCAGCACCCAGCGCACGAGGAACTCGCCGTCGGGTGACTCGGTGACGAGCAGGTGCTTGAGCTCGCCGCGCCGGCCCTTGACGTCGTACGGCGTGAGACCGGCCCGCGTGACGAAGTCGGCGAGGGCCCCGAGCAGGTCGTGCATCGCCGGGGAGTAGAGCGGGCACCAGCGCAGGTCGGTGCCGGAGCCTCCCGGGTCGAGGATGCCGAGCGACGGTGCGTCGACCGGTCCGGTGACGACCATCTTGGCCTTGTTGCGAAAACCCTGCTCGGCGCTGGCGACGGCCGGCAGCCAGGTCAGGCCAGGGCGCCGGGCGTGCTCACCCAGCACCTCGCGGCAGGCAGCCTCCTTGGTGGCCAGCTGGACGGCGTAGGGGGTGAGCAGCTCGCTGCACGACCGGCAGGCCGCGGCGTCGTAGTAGGCGCACTGCACGGGAGCAGCCTAGGAGCCGCCGCCGTCAGACGCCCGGCGGGTCGGACCACGCCGACGGTCTCGGAGCGACATGCTCGCTCGGACCCGACCGCCCGACCCAACCGACCCGGCTGTTGCAGCGTCTCTCCCAGTGCACCACCTGCTGATCCGCGCCACCCGCCCTCGACCCACCCACCACCGATCTCGGAGACGGGCACCCGGCCCGCGCTACTCGACGACCGAGGGAAGCGAGGGGCACGAATGGTCACGAACAGCAGAAGAATCGGGTCGAATCCGGTCGTTCGTGACCAATCGACCGTGTTCGCGCGAACGCCCGACTCCGCCGCGATCCGCGCGCGACTCGGCGACCGAAGCCGGCGGTGGCCCGTCGGCGAGCAGCGCCTTGAAGCCGTCCTCGTCGAGGATCGGCACGCCGAGCTGCTCGGCCTTCTCGGCCTTGGACCCGGCGTTGTCGCCGACGACGACGTAGTCGGTCTTCTTCGACACCGAGCCCGACGCCTTGCCGCCGCGGGTGAGGATCGCCTCCTTGGCGGAGTCGCGGCTGAAGTCGACCAGCGAGCCGGTGACCACGACGGTGAGCCCTTCGAGGGTGCGCGGCGTCGACTCGTCACGCTCGTCGGCCATCGTGACGCCGGCGGCACGCCACTTGGCGACGATGTCGCGGTGCCAGTCGTGGGTGAACCACTCGATGACCGCCTCGGCGATCGTGGAGCCGACTCCCTCGGCCGCGGCGAGCTGCTCCTCGCTCGCCTCCTGCACCGCCTCCAGCGAGCCGAACTCGGTGGCCAGCGCACGGGCGGCGCTGGGCCCGACATGACGGATCGACAGCCCCACCAGCACCCGCCACAGCGGCACCTGCCTGGCGGCGTCGAGGTGGTCGAGCAGGCGCTGCCCGTTGGCCGAGAGCACGCGTCCGTCGGTCGCGTCGTCCGCCTCGGTCTTCTTGGCCGCCCGCGTGAACAGCTCGGTGCGCAGCAGCTTGGCGGCGTCGAGGTCGAAGACGTCGCCCTCGTCGACGATGACGCCGGCCTCGAGCAGCGCCGCGGCAGCCTCGGAGCCGAGGCCCTCGATGTCGAAGGCCCCGCGGCCCGCGACGTGGTAGACCCGCTCGAGCATCTGCGCGGGACAGGCGCGGTGGTTGGGGCAGCGCAGGTCCTTGTCGCCCTCCTTCTGCTGGGCCAGCGGGGTGCCGCACGAGGGGCACTCGGTCGGCATCACCCAGGGCTCGAGGCCCTCGGGACGCAGCGCCAGCACCGGACCGACGATCTCGGGGATCACGTCGCCCGCCTTGCGGAGCACCACCGTGTCGCCGGGGCGTACGTCCTTGCGCGCGACCTCGTGGCCGTTGTGGAGCGTGGCCATCTCGACCGTCGACCCGGCGACCCGCGTCGGCTCCATGCGGCCGAACGGCGTCACCCGGCCGGTGCGACCGGTGTTGACCTCGATCGCGAGCAGCTTGGCGTTGACCTCCTCGGGCGGGTACTTGAAGGCGATCGCCCAGCGCGGCGCCCGGCTCGTCGAGCCGAGACGGCGCTGCAGGGTGACGTCGTCGACCTTGACCACGACCCCGTCGATCTCGTGCTCCACGTCGTGGCGGTGCTCGCCGTAGTGCTCGATGAAGCCCTGCACCTCCTCGAGCGAGTCGAGCACGCGGACCCGGTCGGACGTCGGCAGCCCCCAGGCCGCGAGGGCGTCGTAGGCCTGCGACTGCGTGGCCGGTGCGAAGCCCTCACGGGCACCGATGCCGTGGCACACCATGCCCAGGGCCCGGGTCGCGGTGACCCGCGGGTCCTTCTGGCGCAGCGACCCGGCCGCGGCGTTGCGTGGGTTGGCGAACGGCGGCTTGCCGGCCTCGGTCATCGCGAGGTTGAGCCGCTCGAAGGCCTCGACGGGCAGGAAGACCTCGCCACGCACCTCGACCGACGCCGGCACCGGGAAGGTCTCGGTGCCGGTGAGCCGGTGCGGGATCGAGTCGATCGTCCTCACGTTGGGCGTGACGTCCTCACCGGTGCGGCCGTCGCCGCGGGTGAGCGCCCGCACCAGCCGGCCGTCCTCGTAGAGCAGGTTGATCGCGAGCCCGTCGACCTTCAGCTCGCACAGCAGGGCCGGGTCGTCGACGCCGTCGCGCGCGAGCCGGGCGTGCCACTGCGCGAGCTCGTCATAGCTGAACGCGTTGTCGAGGCTCTCCATCCGCTGGAGGTGGTCGTGCGGGGTGAAGTCGGTCGAGACCGCGCCGCCCACCTTCTGGGTGGGCGAGTCGGGCGTACGGAGCTCGGGGTGCGCGTCCTCGAGCTCCTCGAGGCGTCGCATCCGGCGGTCGAAGTCGGCGTCGTCGATGCTCGGGTCGTCGAGCACGTAGTAGCGCCACCGCGCGTCCTCCACCTCCTCCGAGAGCAGGCGGTGCTCCTCGCGCGCCTCGTCGGGCGCAGGTGCGGCAGGGCGCTCAGCAGGGCTCTCAGCAGGGCCGTCGGCGGGGGTGTCGGGCATGGTCCTATCTTGCCGCCAGCCACCGACCTCCCGGCGACCACCCATCCGGGTGCCCCGTCGGCTGCGAACCTCTCCCTGTGACCGCAGAGCAGTCGCGCGAGCTCGACGCGCAGATCATCCCCGCCGGACGCGCGCTGACGCGCCTCGACGTCGAGACGCCTCGCGCCGTGACCCTGGTGCTGCACGGCGGCAAGCAGAGCAGCCGCCAGCCCGTCGATGGCCGCAGCGCCTCCTGGCGGCGGATGGCCGCCATGCAGCGCTCGATCACCCCCACCCTCCACGCCGCCGGCGTCAGCACCTGGCTGCTGCGCTACTCGGTGCGCGGGTGGAACGACGGCTCCCCCGTCGCCGACGCCCGCTGGGCGCTCGAGCAGGTGCGCCGCGAGGTGGGCGACGTCCCCGTCGTCCTGCTCGGGCACTCGATGGGCGGTCGGACCGCGGCGTACGTCGCCGACGACCCGTCCGTGGTCGGGGTCGTCGCGGTGGCGCCGTGGTGGCAGACCGACGACCCCGTGAGCGCGCTGCGCGGTCGCCGCGTCGCCGCCGCCCACGGCCGCACCGACAAGATCACCTCGGCCCGGATGACCCGCGCGTTCCTCGACCGCGCCGCCGGTGTCGCCGCGACGACCGAGTTCCACGACATGGGACGGGTGGGCCACTACATGTTCCGTCGCATCCCGACCTGGAACGACTTCGCCACGTCCCGGTGCCTCGGCCTGCTGTCCTGAACGAGCCACCGGGGCCTCTCGTGCTCCGGGAATGAACGCGAGCCCGTCGGTCTTGACGCCAGGGACCGCGATCTCCGCGTGAGGCCAGGTCCGAGCGTCGCGCCCACCACTCCAGAAGGACCTCTCATGACCGACCTGACCCAGGCAGACCCGGCCGAGCCCGAGGCCGGCGCCCCGGCGAAGGAGCTCCACCTGGGGTGGGCGCTGGTGCTCATCTCGGTGGCCCAGCTGATGGTCGTGCTCGACGGCACCATCACCAACATCGCGCTGCCCTTCATCGGCAACGACCTGGGCATCAACCAGGCCAACCTCTCCTGGATCGTCACCGGCTACGCCCTGGCGTTCGGCGGCCTGCTGCTCCTCGGCGGACGCCTCGGCGACCTCTACGGCCGCCGCCGGGTCTTCATCCTCGGCCTGACGGTCTTCGGGCTCGCGTCGGCCCTGGGCGGCTTCGCGCAGAACGAGGCGATGCTGCTCTCCTCGCGGGCCCTGCAGGGCGTCGGCGCGGCGATGGCCGCCCCGACCGCCCTGGCGCTGATCACCACGACCTTCCCGGCCGGTCCCAAGCGCAACCGCGCGTTCGCCGTGTACGCCGCCATGTCGGGCGCCGGTGCGGCCGTCGGCCTGATCCTCGGTGGCTACCTGACCGGTCTCGACTCGGTCGTCGGCATCGAGCTCAGCGGCTGGCGCCTGACGTTCCTCATCAACACCCCCATCGGCCTGGCCGCCGCCGCGCTCGCCCCGCGCTTCCTGCCCGAGTCGGCCGGCGGGCGCGGGCGCCTCGACGTGCCCGGCGCCATCACCGCGACCGCCGGCCTGCTCTCCCTCGTCTACGGCCTCACCCGCGCCGGCGAGGACCGCTACGGCTGGGGCGACAGCATCACCCTGCTCTCGCTCGCCGGGGGCGTCGCGCTGCTCGCGCTGTTCGTCGTCGTCGAGTCGCGCACCGACCACGCGCTGCTGCCGCTGCGGATCTTCCGCAACCGCACCCGCGCCGCGAGCTTCCTGGCGATGATGCTGGCGCCCGCCGCGATGTTCGCGATGTTCTACTTCCTGAGCCTCTTCATCCAGCAGGTCGTCGGCTACAGCTCGCTGCGCACCGGGTTCGCGTTCCTGCCGTTCTCGTTCGGCATCGTGATCGGCGCCGCGCTCTCCTCCAACCTCGTCAACCGCGTCGACCCGCGCTTCATCGCCGGCACCGGCACCCTGCTGTCGTCGTTCTCGCTCTTCATGTTCTCGCGCATCACCGTCGACGACTCGCCCGCAGCGGTCCTCGAGGCCGTCGCCGGGGGCGGCACGGCCGGCGCCGACTTCAGCTACTGGACCAGCCTGTTCCCCTTCATCGTCACGATGGCGATCGGCATGGGCATGACCTTCGTGCCGCTGACCCTCACCGCCGTGCACCACGTGCGGGCCGAGGACTCCGGCATCGGCTCGGGCGTGCTCAACACGATGCAACAGGTCGGCGGGGCGCTCGGCCTGGCGAGCCTGAGCACGGTCGCGGTCCACTTCGTCAACGACCGCGCCGACGTCGTCGCAGGCCCGATCGCCGAGGGCGTCGTGCGCGCCGGGCTCGACGAACGGCTCGTGGGCTCGGCGGTGTTCCAGGCGACCTTCACCGAGGGAGCCACCCACGCGTTCCTCGTCGGCTCACTGATGATGCTGACCGCGTCGCTGGTGATCTGGACGCTCCTCGACGTCAAGCACGCCGAGCTCGCGACCGACGGCCCCGAGGGCGCACCGGTCCACGTCGGCTGACGCAGCGGTCAGGAGAAGTCAGGGAAGGTTGGTCGCGGCCGAGCGAGCCACGTGCAGCGCACGTGCGGCCCACGCCGGTGTCGCGCCCGCCAGTCCGCAGCCCGGCGACACCGCGAGCAGTGGTCCGACCGTCTCGGGGTCGAGCCCGACCATGTCGAGCCAGCGCAGCACCCGCTCGACGACCGCGGTGTCGGTCAGCGCGGCGTCGTCGAGGGACGAGACCGCGCCCAGCACGACCCGGTCTCCGGCCTCGAGGGCCTCGGCCAGCGCGTTGTGGGCGGCGGCGTCGAGCACGTCGAGGTCGACCGCGAGCCCGCGGGCCCCGGCGCCCCGGAGCAGGTCGAGCGGGACTCCCGGGGCGCAGGCGTGCACCCACGGCTCGGCACCCTCGTCGGCGATGGCGGCGAGCACCCAGCCCAGCTGCTCGGAGGCCTCGGGCGGGTGCACGGTGCGGTGACGGCCGAACCCGGACGCCGTGCGCACTCCCCCGCCCAGCACCGCTGCGAGCGACGGCTCGTCGACCTGCACGACCAGCCGCGAGGTCTCGCCGCGGTCGTCGAGACGACGTCGTACGTCGCGCACGTGGGTGCGCACGCCCTCGGCGAGGGCCTGCGCGAGGTCGCGCCGGGCGCCGTGGTCGCTGACGACCTTGTCGCCGCGCGGCTTCTCGACCGTGGCCGCGAGGGTCCACGGCCCGGTGACCTGCACCTTGAAGGCGCCGTCGTAGCCCTGGGTCTGCTCCTCGAGCACGTCGAGGTCCTGGTCGAACCGGCTCCGGGCACGACGCTGGTCGACGCCGGCGGCGTCCGTCAGGCGCCAGCCGGCCGGCTGGAGGTCGACGCCGATGCCCTCGACGAGCGACAGGGTGCGCCCGACCATGCCCGAGGCGACGCCGCGCGCCGGCAGCTCGGGGAGGAACGGCAGCCCGCGGTCGTGGGCCAGGACGTCGAGGACGACCTTGAGCGAGGTCTCGAGGTCCTCACCGGGCATCGAGCCGATGCCGGTGCCGAACGCACCGACGGCGTTCACGCGCGCACGCGGTCGGTCGCGGAGATGGTGGCCGAGCCGACGACGCGGGTGCCGTCGTAGACGACGACCGCCTGGCCGGGGGCGATGCCGAAGGCGGGCTCGTGGAGCACCACCTCGACGGTGCCGGCCCCCTCGTCGTGGGTCACCGTGGCCGGCAGCTCCTCGCCGTGGGCGCGCAGCTGCACGGTGACGTCGGGTCCGTCGAGCACGCCGGGCACCGCGCCGCACCAGCGGGGCCGGATCGCCCGCAGCGAGTGCACGGCGAGCCGCTCGCGTGGCCCCACCGTCACCGTGCCCGAGACCGGCTCGATGTCGAGCACGAAGCGCGGCTTGCCGTCGGGCGCGGGGCGTCCGATGCGCAGGCCCTTGCGCTGCCCGATGGTGTAGCCGTAGGTGCCCTCGTGCTGCCCGAGCACCTCGCCGGAGTCGTCGTCGACGATGTCGCCGCCGTCGTTGGGCGCCCGGTCGCCGAGCTTCTCGCGCAGCCAGCCGACGTTGTCGCCGTCGGCGACGAAGCAGATGTCGTGACTGTCGGGCTTGTCGGCGACGAGCAGTCCCCGGCGCTCGGCCTCGAGGCGCACCTCGGGCTTGGTCGAGTCGCCGAGCGGGAAGAGCGAGTGCGCGAGCTGACGCTGGTCGAGGACTCCCAGCACGTAGGACTGGTCCTTGCCGGCGTCGATCGCGCGGTGCATCTCGATGAGCCCACCGTCCTCGGCGGACGCCGTACGCAGCTGGGCGTAGTGACCCGTGGCAACGGCGTCGAAGCCCAGCGCGAGGCCACGCTCGAGCACGGCGGCGAACTTGATCTTCTCGTTGCAGCGCAGGCACGGGTTGGGGGTGCGCCCGGCGGCGTACTCGTCCATGAAGTCCTCGACCACCTCCTCGTGGAACTCCTCGGAGAGGTCCCAGACGTAGAAGGGGATGCCGATGACGTCGGCGGCACGGCGCGCGTCGTTGCTGTCCTCGATGGTGCAGCAGCCGCGTGCCCCGGAGCGGTAGGACTGGGGGTTGCGCGAGAGGGCGAGGTGGATGCCGGTGACGTCGTGGCCGGCCTCCGCCGCGCGCGCGGCAGCGACGGCGGAGTCGACGCCGCCGGACATGGCAGCGAGGACCTTCACCTGGTCATCACGCCCGTCATCGTCGGACCGCCCTGGCCCGCTCGACGACGGGCCCGATCGCGTCGACGACGGCGTCGACGTCGGCCTGGGTGGAGGTGTGGCCCAGCGAGAAGCGCAGCGAGTGGCGCGCCGCCTGAGGCGTGCAGCCCATCGCGAGCAGGACGTGCGAGGGCTGGGCGACCCCAGCCGAGCAGGCCGAGCCGGTCGAGCACTCGATCCCGCGGGCGTCGAGGAGCATGAGCAGCGAGTCGCCCTCGCAGCCGGAGAAGCCGAGGTGGGCGTTGCCGGGGAGACGGCGCTCGGGGTCGCCGTGCAGGTGGGTGTCGGGCACGGCGGCGAGGACGCGCTGCACGAGGTCGTCGCGCAGCGCGGTGACGCGCGCAGCGTGATCGGCCTGCTGCTTGACGGCCAGCTCGACCGCAGCCGCGAAGCCGGCGATCGCGGGGGCGTCGAGGGTGCCGCTGCGGATGTCGCGCTCCTGCCCGCCGCCGTGCACGAGCGGCGTCACGCCGAGCTCACGCCGTACGACGAGTGCACCGACGCCGTAGGGCCCGCCGACCTTGTGCCCGGTCACCGTCATCGCGTCGACGCCGGAGGCCGCGAAGTCGAGCGGAACCGCCCCGAGCGCCTGCACGGCGTCGGTGTGCACCGGGATGCCGTGCTCGGCGGCGATGGCGACGACCTCGTCGAGGGGCTGGAGCGTGCCGACCTCGTTGTTGGCCCACATCACCGAGATCAGGGAGACCGGGCGCTCGATCACGAGCCGGCGCAGCTGGTCGAGGTCGATGCGGCCGAGCTGGTCGACGTCGAGCAGGCAGACCTCGGCCTCCCCGCTCTCCTGCATCCAGACCAGCGGGTCCAGCACCGCGTGGTGCTCGACCGCCGACGAGATCAGTCGCGGCCGCTCCCCCAGCGTCTTGGCGCGCGACCAGTGGATGCCCTTGAGCGCGAGGTTGTCGGACTCGGTGCCGCCGGAGGTGAAGACGACCTCGCCCGGCCGGCAGTTCAGCGCCTGCGCGATCGTCTCGCGCGACTCCTCGACGACCCGTCGCGCCGAGCGTCCGGAGGCGTGCAGCGAGCTGGGGTTGCCGACCGCCTGGAGGTGCGCGGTCATCGCCTCGATCGCCGCGGGCACCATCGGTGTGGTGGCGGCGTGGTCGAGGTAGTGCACCCGACCGTCGGAGGCGTCTGCGCTTGCGTTCATGGCCTGCCCAGCCTACGTGCTGGCGCCACCCCGACGGTGGTCGAGGTGCGAGCGAAGCGAGCCTCGAAACCCCGGGCCATGGTCATCGAGTAGCCGGCCGAAGCGACGAAGTCGCCAGGCCGGCGTATCGAGATGCCTCCGCGAGCCTCAGGCCTTGGCCACCTGGATCGTTGCGGTCTCGCCGTCGGCCAGTGCCGCGGAGGTGCCGTCGCCGGCCTCGCCGACGACGTACGACGTCGCGAGGGTCTCCTCGCAGATCAGGTCGCCGTGGGTGCGGGCGGCGGCCTGCACGGCAGGCGAGCCGCCCACGGTCAGCGAGATCCGGTCGGAGACCTCGAGGCCGGCGTCGCGGCGGGCCTGCTGGATGGCGCGCACCAGGTCACGGGCGAGGCCCTCGGCCGCCAGGTCGTCGGTCACCGCGGTGTCGAGGACGACGAAGCCGCCGCTGGGCAGCACGCCGGTCACGGAGTCGGTGTCCTCGGAGCCGGCGACGGTCTCGAGGGTGTACTCCCCCTCGACCAGCGCGAGCCCGCCCGCGGTGACGGTGCCGTCCTCGGCCACCGACCAGTCGCCCGACTTCGAGCCCTTGATCGCGACCTGCACGTCCTTGCCGAGCCGGGGCCCGGCGGCGCGGGCGTTGACGGTGAGCTTCTGCTCGACGCCGTACGCCGCCGCCTCGTCGCTGTCGACCGACAGCAGGCGGACCGACTTCACGTTGACCTCGTCGGCGACGAGCGCCTCGAGGCCCTCCGTCGACAGCGCCGCAGGGTCGGTGACGACCACGGTGAGCGTCTGGAGCGGCAGGCGGTTGCGCAAGCCCGCGGCCTTGCGCAGCGCGGACGCCGCCGAACACACCTCACGCACCTGGTCCATCGCGGCGACAAGACCGTCGTCGGCCGGGAGCTCGTCGACGGCGGGCCAGTCGGCCAGGTGCACCGAGCGACCGCCGGTCAGCCCACGCCAGACCTCCTCGGTCGTGAGCGGGAGCAGCGGCGCCGTCGCACGGCACAGCGTCTCCAGCACGACGTACAGCGTGTCGAAGGCCTCGGGCTCCTCGTCGAAGAACCGGTCGCGCGAACGACGGATGTACCAGTTGGAGAGCACGTCGAGGAAGCTGCGCGTGACGTCGCAGGCATCGGCGACGGCGTAGGCGTCGAGCGCCTCGGTCATCGCCTCGACGTACTGACGGCACTTGGCGAGCACGTAGCGGTCGAGCGCGTTGCTCGAGTCGCCACGGCCCTCGGCCGTGAGGCCCTCGCCACCACCGGCGGCGTTGGCGTAGAGCTGGAAGAAGTACCAGCTGTTCCAGAGCGGGATCATCACCTGGCGCACCGAGTCGCGGATGCCCTGCTCGGTGACCACGAGGTTGCCGCCGCGCAGGATCGGGCTCGACATCAGGAACCAGCGCATCGCGTCGGCGCCGTCGCGGTCGAAGACCTCGGAGACGTCGGGGTAGTTGCGCAACGACTTCGACATCTTGTTGCCGTCGGAGCCGAGCACGATGCCGTGGCTGATGCAGTTGGAGAAGGCGGGCTTGTCGAAGATCGCCGTCGCCAGGATGTGCAGCGTGTAGAACCAGCCGCGCGTCTGACCGATGTACTCGACGATGAAGTCGGCCGGGAAGTGCCCCTTCGCCTGCGCGGTGCCGTCGAACCACTCGGCGTTCTCGAACGGGTAGTGCACCTGGGCATAGCTCATCGAGCCCGAGTCGAACCACACGTCGAGGACGTCGGTGACGCGGCGCATCGTCGACTGCCCCTCCTCCGGCGACCGGGGGTCGTCGGGGTTGGGGCGCGTCAGGTCGTCGACCCACGGCCGGTGCAGGTCGGTCTCGCCGTCCTTGTTCGTCGGCAGTCGGCCGAAGTCGCGCTCGATCTCCTCGAACGAGCCGTAGACGTCGAGGCGCGGGTAGGCCTCGTCGTCGGACTTCCACACCGGCACCGGGGAGCCCCAGAAGCGGTTGCGGGTGATCGACCAGTCGCGGGCGTTCTCCAGCCACCGACCGAACTGGCCGTCCTGGATGTGGTCGGGCACCCAGTTGATCTCCTGGTTGAGCTCGAGCATCCGCTGCTTGATCGCGGTGACCTCGACGAACCACGACGAGACGCCCTTGTAGATGAGGGGCTCGCGGCAGCGCCAGCAGTGCGGGTAGGAGTGGTCGTACGTCTCGCGGCGCAGCAGCACCGTGCCGGGGCTGACCGAGCCGGTCTCGCCCTCACCCTTCGTCGCGGCCTTGAGGTGGTCGATCACGTGCGGGTTGGCGTCGAAGACGAGCATGCCCTCGTAGTCGACGACCGGGAACGTGAAGCGGCCGTCCTTGCCGACCGGCATCACGGCCTCGATGCCCTCACGGTCGGTGACGATCTTGTCGTCCTCACCGAACGCGCCGGCGGTGTGGACCATCCCGGTGCCGTCGGTCGTCGTGACGAACTCCGCCGCCACCACCCGGAAGGCGTTCTCGTGACCGGCGTAGTAGGAGAACGGCGGGGTGTAGGTCAGTCCCACCAGGTCGGCGCCCGTGCCGCGCCACACGACCTCGGGGTCGTCACCGAGCTCGCGGGCGTACGCCGCGACGCGGGCCTCGGCCAGCACGTAGCGGGTGCCCTCGTGCGCGACGACGACGTAGTCGATCTCGTCGCCGACCATGACCGCGAGGTTGCTCGGCAGCGTCCAGGGCGTCGTCGTCCAGACGAGCAGCTTGGCGCCCTGCAGCTCGCCGGGCGTGGTGACGTCGTAGCCGACGGTGACGGCCGGGTCCTGACGGTTCTGGTAGACGTCGTCGTCCATGCGCAGCTCGTGGTTGGACAGCGGCGTCTCGTCGTTCCAGCAGTAGGGCAGCACGCGGAAGCCCTCGTAGACCAGGCCCTTGTCGTGCAGCTGCTTGAACGCCCACATGACCGACTCCATGTAGTCGGCGTTCATGGTGCGGTAGTCGTTGTCGAAGTCGACCCAGCGCGCCTGGCGCGTCACGTAGTCGCGCCACTCACCGGTGTACTTCATCACCGAGTCGCGGCAGGCATCGTTGAAGGCGTCGATGCCCATCTCGACGATCTCGTCGGTGGTCTTGATGCCGTTGAGGCGCATCGCCTCCAGCTCGGCTGGCAACCCGTGGGTGTCCCAGCCGAAGCGGCGCTCGACGCGCTTGCCGCGCATGGTCTGGAAGCGCGGGATCAGGTCCTTGACGTAGCCGGTGAGCAGGTGACCGTAGTGCGGCAGGCCGTTGGCGAACGGCGGCCCGTCGTAGAAGACGAACTCGTTCGAGCCGTCGGCGCCGCCGTCGCGGGCGTCGACGCTGGCCTGGAACGTGCCGTCTGCCTCCCAGAACGCGAGGATCCGCTGCTCGATGTCGGGGAAGCGGGGGTTCGAGGGAACGGTCGCTCCGCCGTCAGCGAGGTGATCGGCGTTCTTGGGGTAGGTCATCGGGTGCTCCTGCGCTCGTCGGGTGCTTCACGACGAGGACGACCCAGGACTGCGGACCGCGGTACCACCTCGATTGCCCGGCAGGCCGGACCACTCATTCGCAGGCTGTGACGGGCCCGCCCGTCCGGTTCTAGTGAGCCCCAGGTGCACGGGCCGTTCTTCCGGAGACTCGCCGCTGATGACGGCTCGATCGTCTGTGCCCCTACGGTATCCCCACTCGTAAGGGTGGGACCAATCCCTTACCGCGTCTGCCTACCGTGGCCGTAGCGACACCTCGACCGAAGGAGTCACGATGACCCGCACGATCCCGACCCGATCTGTCGGCGCCCTGTTCGCCCTCGCCCTCGCCGTGACGGCCTCCGGGTGCTCGGGATCCGAGGACGACGCCGCGCCGACCGCCCAGGAGACCTTCACCGCCTCCCCGTCGCCCGAGCCGTCGGTCGACGACTCTGTGACGAAGGC
>JBFJKO010000022.1:0-16262 GCA_041634935.1 Nocardioides sp. | reverse complement strand
GGTCGGCTCCTCGGCGATGCCGCACAAGATGAACACCCGCTCCTGCGAGCGCGTCAACGGCCTCGCGGTCGTCACCCGCGGCTACCTCTCGTTGGTCGGCGAGCTCGCCGGCGACCAGTGGAACGAGGGCGACGTCTCCTGCTCCGTCGTACGACGGGTGGCCCTGCCCGACGCGTTCTTCGCCGCCGACGGGCTCTTCCAGACGTTCCTGACGGTGCTCGACGAGTTCGGCGCCTTCCCGGCCGTCATCCAGCGCGAGCTCGACCGCTACCTGCCCTACCTGGCCACCACCAAGGTGCTGATGAGCGCGGTGCGCAACGGCGTCGGCCGCGAGAGCGCCCACGAGGCGATCAAGGAGGCGGCCGTCGGCACCGCGCTGGCGATGCGCCAGGGCCAGGCCGAGAACGACGTCTTCGCCAAGCTCGCCGCCGACGAGCGCCTCGGCCTCACCGAGGCCCAGCTCGCCGACCTCGTTGCCGCGCCCATCGCCTTCACCGGTGCCGCCGTCGCCCAGACCCAGGCGGTCTGCCGGGCCGTGGCCGAGCTCGCCGAGCGGCACCCGGTCGCCGCCGCGTATTCCCCGGGCGCGATCCTCTAACCCCATGGCCGAGCCCGTCACCGTCGCGATCACCCGCCAGCTCGAGGTCGGCCACGAGGCCGAGATGATGAGCTGGCTCAATGCCGGCATCCACCTCGCCGAGCGGTTCCCGGGGTTCCTGGGCGCCGGGTGGGTGCGCCCGGAGTCGGACTCGACCGAGTGGCACATGCTCTACCGCTTCGCCGACCACGACTCCCTGCAGCAGTGGGAGCAGTCCTCGCAGCGCGCCTGGTGGCGGGCCTCGGCGTCCGGCCTGGGCGTCGTCGAGGCCCGGGTGGAGAAGCGCACCGGCATCGAGGGCTGGTTCGACGTCCCGCAGTCGACGCTCGTGGTCGAGGGCAACGGGCCGGTCGCGGCCCCGAAGCCACCGCCGCGGTGGAAGCAGGCCTGCACGATCTTCATCGTGTTCTTCCCGCTCAGCGTGGTCGCCAACTGGATGGCCAACCAGCTGCTGGACGGCGTCGTCCTGCCGCTGCGCGTGCTGGCCACCGTGCTGGTGATGACGCCGATCATGACCTACCTCGCCCTGCCCTGGATCACGCGCACGATGCAGTGGTGGCTGCAGGGGCAACCGGCGCCGTGGACCCGCAACCGGACGGCGGACCCGGCCGGGCGCACGACCTCGTAGTCTTCGACCCGCCCGGGGACGCCGGGATGGACGGTGCCGGGTCACCGTGTTCCCTACCTGAACGACGCCGATCCACCGACCCGCGAGGACGACCCATGCTCGACGCGCCCGTACGCCGCGCCCTCGAGCCGACCCTCGACGCGGCCGCCGCGGGCCTCGCGCGCCTCGGCTTCCGGGCCACGACCCTCACCGTCGCCGGCTGGGTCGTGGGCGTCGCGGCCTGTGTCGCGGTCGCCACGAGCCACTGGCACCTGGCCCTCGTCGGGTGGCTGCTCAACCGGGTGCTGGACGGGCTCGACGGGCCGCTCGCCCGCCGTACCGGCTCGAGCGACCTCGGTGGCTTCCTCGACATCGTCGCCGACTTCAGCATCTACGGCGGCTTCGTCGTCGCGGCCGCGATCGCCGAGCCCGACGCCCGCCTCGCCCTGGTCGTGCTCCTCGGCACCTACTACCTGTCCGGGACCGCCTTCCTGGCCCTGTCGTCGGTGCTCGAGCGGCGGGGCGAGGCCGGTCGCGCCGACCGCGACCAGCTCTCCGACGGCCGTTCGCTGCTCTTCGTCGGCGGCCTCGCCGAGGGCACCGAGACGGTGGTCGTCTACGCCTTGATCTGCCTCATGCCCCAGCACCTCAGCGCGATCGCGTGGCTCTTCGCCGCTGCGGTCGCGGTCACCGCCGTCCAACGCATCGCTCTCGGGATCCATCTGCTGCGCGGCGCCGAACACTCACACGGCAGCACGCCCAGCACCACCCCCAGCAGGCCTACCGAGGAGCCCCGATGACCCGCCCGACCCGACCCAGCCGCCGATCCAGGACCGCTGGGCTTCTGACCGGTCTTGTGGCCGCTCTCTCCCTGACAGCCTGCGGCAGCGACGACGGCGGCAGCGACGGCAGCGGGGCCACGACCGCGCCCGCCTCCGACTGGGACGCCGTCCTCGCCGAGGCCGACGGGCAGAGCGTCAACTGGTACATGTACGGCGGCGACGACCTGCTCAACACCTTCGTCGACGACGTCGTCGCGCCCCGTCTCGCCGACCTCGGCGTGACCCTCAACCAGGTGCGCATCGACGACACCGCCGAGGCCGTCAACAAGGTGCTCGGCGAGCAGCAGGCCGGGCGCACCTCGGGCGGCTCGGTCGACGCGATCTGGATCAACGGCGAGAACTTCGCCACCGGCGTCCAGGCCGACCTGTGGCGCTGCGGCTGGTCGGAGGACCTGCCCAACGCGCAGTACGTCGACCTCGACGCCCCCGAGGTCGCGACCGACTTCGGCACGCCCGTCAACGGCTGCGAGGCGGCGTGGCAGCAGGCCAACTCGGCCCTGGTCTACGACTCCGCCGAGCTCGACGAGACCGACGTCGAGAGCCTCGACGACTTCCTCGCCTGGGCCGAGGCCAACCCGGGCCGCTTCACCTACCCCGCCCCGCCGGACTTCTTCGGCTCGATGGCCGTGCGCACGGTGCTCTACGACACCATCGGCGGCCCCGACTCGCTGCTCGAGGGTGAGCCCGACCCGACCTCACCGGCCTTCACCGACGCCACGTCGAAGACCTTCGACCGGCTCAACGAGATCGAGCCCACCCTGTGGCGCGGCGGCGAGACCTACCCGCAGAGCCAGGACGACGTCGAGAAGCTCTACGCCGACGGCGAGATCAGCGCCTTCTTCACCTACGGTCCCGGCGCGGTCGGCGCGAAGGTCGCCGACGGGCTCTACCCCGACACGACCCGCGAGGCCGTGCTCGACATCGGCAACATCTCCAACGTCAGCTTCGTGACGATCCCGGCCAACGCCGAGCACCAGGCGGCCGCCCTGGTCCTGGCCAACGTGCTGCAGGAGCCCGAGGTGCAGCTGGCGCTCTTCGAGGCCAACGGCATCTACCCGGCGATCGACGTCGCCACGACGCCGCAGGACGTGCAGGACGCGTTCGCCGCGGTGACCGTCAGCGACTCGGTGCTGCCCCTCGACGCGCTCCTCGCCGACGCCCAGCCCGAGCTCCCCAGCGCCTACATCAGCGCGATCGAGGACGGCTGGGTCGCCGAGGTCCAGCAGAGGTAGGGACGCCCGGATGTCGCTTCTCACCGTTCGGGGGGCCCAGCGGGTGCCCGACCGGGTGCGCATCTGGCTGCTCCTCTCACCCGCCCTGCTCGTCGTGGGCGTCTTCTTCGTCGGGGGCGTCGGTCAGGCGCTGCTGCAGAGCCTGGGCCGACAGCCGTTCCTCGGCGAGACCGACTGGTCGCTGGACGCCTACCGGGCGACGTTCGCCGACCCGGCGTTCCGGGCCTCGCTGGTCCTGACCCTGCGGGTCGTGGTGCTCTCCACCCTCTTCGCGACCGTGCTCGGCGTCGCCCTCGCCCTGCTCGTACGGCGCCACGCGCGCGGGCCGCTGACCACGCTCCTGCAGAGCACCCTGGCGGTGCCCCACCTGGTCGGCGCGCTCTGCATCGGGCTGCTGCTCTCGCCGTCCGGCCTGCTCTCACGGCTCGCCGCGAGCGTGGGGCTGATCGACTCCGCGCAGGGCTTCCCGGTGCTGACCAACGACGCCTTCGGCTGGGGGATCATCGCGGAGTACACGTGGAAGGAGGCGCCCTTCATCGCCGTCGTCGCGCTCGCCTCCCTGACCCCCGCCGTGCGGGACCTCGAGGGCGCCGCCCGCACTCTTGGCGCTGGTCCGTGGCGCCGGCTCCGCACGGTGACCCTGCCGATGATCGCCCCGGCCGTGGCAGCCGGCTCGGTGCTGGTCGCCTCCTTCGCCGCGGCCTCGTACGAGGTGCCGCGGCTGCTCGGGCAGAGCTTTCCGGCGACCCTGCCGGTCGTGGCCCTGCAGCGCTTCAACGACACCGACCTGCTGGTGCGGCCGCAGGCGATGGCGGTCGCGACGATCCTCGCGCTGCTGAGCCTCACCCTCGTCGCGGCCTACCTGGTGCTCGTCTCCCGGCTGACCAGGAGGGCGCTGTGAGGGGGCGGGTGCTCGTCGGGGCGGTCGTGGTCGCGCTGCTGCTCCCGGTCGTGCCGCTGCTCGCGTGGGCGGTCGCCGGGTCGTGGCGCTACCCCGACGTCGTACCGGGTCGGCTGACGCGGCGCGGCCTCGACCTGGTGCTGGAGGGCGAGGTGGTCGCGGCCACCCTGACCTCGTTGGCGATCGCGGCCTCGGTGGCGACGCTGGCGTGTGCGATCGGGCTGTCGGCCGGCCGCGCGATCGGCCTGCACCGCTTCCGCGGACGCCGTCTCGTGCAGTTCCTGCTGCTGGCCCCGGTCATCGTGCCCGGGCTGGCGGTCACCTTGGGCATCCAGGTCTTCTTCGTGCGCTACGGCCTCTCCGACACCGCGCTCGGGGTGGTGCTCGTGCAGCTGATGCCGACCGTGCCGTACGCCGCGACGCTGCTCGGGGCGGCGTACGCCAACCTGGACCTCGACTACGAGCGCCAGGCGCGCTCGCTGGGCGCCGGCGCGACGCGCACCTTCCTGACCGTGACCCTGCCGCTCCTGCGGCCGGCGCTGGTGACCACCGCGCTGCTGACCTTCCTCATCTCCTGGAGCGAGTACATCCTCACCCTGCTGATCGGAGGTGGTCAGGTGACCACCCTGCCCCTGCTGCTCTTCTCCGCGATCGGCTCGTCCGACCGCACCGCCGCCGCGGCCCTCGGGCTGCTCGTCGTCCTCCCGCCCGTGCTGATCGTGCTGGCAGTGGCCGGCCGGCTGCGCGGACGCGAGCAGGCCTGGACGGGGCTGGCCCGTGGCTGACCCGACCACCGTGGCAAGCCGCCTCGAGCTGCGCGGCCTCGGCGCCCGCTTCGACGACGTGACGGCCGTGCGCTCGCTCGACCTCACCCTCGAGCCCGGCTCGTTCACCGCGCTCCTCGGCCCGTCCGGCTGCGGCAAGAGCACCACCCTGTCGATGGTCGCCGGACTCCTGGTGCCCACCAGCGGCGACGTGCTGCTGGACGGCGAGTCGCTGCTCGGTCTGCCCGCCGAGCGCCGTCCGGTCTCGCTGGTCTTCCAGAAGCCGCTGCTGTTCCCGCACCTGACGATCGAGCAGAACGTCGCCTACGGCCTGCGGGTGCGCCGCGGTGGGCGGTCGTCCCGGCCGAGCAGGGCCGCCATCGCCGGCCAGGTCGGCGAGATGCTCGAACGGGTCCGCCTCGGCGGACTGGGGTCGCGGCGGGTCGGCGAGCTCTCCGGCGGCCAGGAGCAGCGCGTCTCGCTGGCGCGCGCGCTCGTGCTCCGTCCGCGCGTGCTGCTGCTCGACGAGCCCTTCTCGCAGCTCGATGCCGACCTGCGCGGCGAGATGCGCCGTCTGGTGCGCGAGCTGCACGACGAGACCGACCTGACCACCCTCTTCGTGACCCACGACCAGGAGGAGGCCGTCGAGCTCGCCGACCGCGTCGCCCTGATGCTCGACGGCCGGCTCGAGGGCGTCGCCGCCCCGGAGGCGTTCTACGTCGACCCGCCGTCGCTGGCCGCGGCCCGGTTCTTCGGTGTCACCAACGAGCTGCGCGGCACGATCTCCGACGGCGTCTTCCGCACCGCGGACGGGTCGATCGGAGTGCCGACGACGGCGCCCGAGGGCGACGGCGTGCTCGTCGTACGACCTGAGGCCCTCGCGCTGACCGACACCTCGACCCCGCACACCGTGGGCGGACAGGTGAGCGCCACCCGGTTCGCCGGGTCCGACGTGCTGCTCGACGCCGCCCTCGCCGACGGCCAGACCCTGCGGGCCCGGGTGCCGCTCGGCACCCGCCTCGTGGTCGGCGACCCCGTCTGCCTCGAGGTGCCGCCCCAGCGCTGCACCGTCTTCCCCCGACCGGCCCAGGAGGCCTCGTGACCCGCTCCACCTACCTCAAGGCGGGCCTCTTCCTCGCCCTCATCGTGGCCGCGGTCGTCGTGCAGCTCTCGGTGGGCCTGCCGACCCGCGACGAGCTGCAGTCGCTCCTCGACGGCCTCGGCTGGATCGCAGTCCCGGCCTTCATCGGGCTCTACATCGCCGCCTCGCTGCTGCCGGTCGGACCCAGCGGGCTGCTGACGATCGTCGGCGGAGCGCTGCTGGGCTTCTTCGTGGCCCTGGCCTCGGTGCTCGTCGCCGCCTCCATCGGTGCGGTCGCCGCGTTCCTGATCAGCCGCTCCCTGGGACGCGCGGCCGTGCAGGGCGTCAGCAACGAGCGGGTGCGCGCCCTCGACGCGCGGGTCAGCGAGTTCGGGTTCGGGGCGGTCCTGCTCGCCCGCCTGGTGCCGCTGATCCCGTTCACGACCGCCAACTACGCCTTCGGTCTGACCTCGGTGCGGCTGTCGTCGTACGCGCTCGCCACCGTCCTCGGCATCGTGCCCGGTACGGCGGTCTACGTCGCGGTCGGCGCGTACGGCGCCGAGCCGACGTCGCCGCCGTTCCTGCTCGCGATCGCTGCGCTCGTGCTGCTCACCGTGATCGGGATCGTGCGCTCGCGCCGTCAGGGCGGCGCCGCCTGAGCCGACCTCAGGCGGTGCCGCTGCGGCGCTTGAGCCACGCCCGACGCACGGTCGCCAGGCCCGCGGTGACCTGCTTGACCGGGGTCGAGGCCAGGTCGGCGCGCCCCTGGGCGAGGGCGGCCTTCCAGACGCCGTCCGACCAGGTGGGATAGGCGTGCATCGCGCCGGCGATGGCGCGGGCCTTGAGTCCCTGCTGACCCGCGAGCAGCGCCTCCGCGAGCGACTCCCCGGCGCGCGGTCCGACGATCGAGGCGCCCACGACCTTGCCCTTCGCGTCGAGGACGAGCTGGGAGTAGCCGTGCGTCTGGCCCTCGGCCCGGGCCCGGTCGACCTCGGAGTGGGGCACCGTGTGCACGATCAGTCCGGGGCGGGAGTCGGCTGCGACCCCGAACGACGCCACCTCGGGCGAGGTGTAAGTGACCCGCGGGACCAGGTCGGGCTGCACCGTGCGGCGCAGCCCGAGCACCGCGTTGCTCGCCGCGAGGCTGCCGTGGCTGCCGGCGGTGTGGGTGAACGGCGCCTGGCCGGTGAGGTCGCCGGCCGCCCAGATGCGGGGGTTGGTGGTGCGCAGCCGGTCGTCGACGTCGAGGTGCCCGGACTCCGTCAGCGCCACGCCCGCGGCGCCGAGGCCGAGGTCGGAGGTGCGCGGACGGCGCCCGACCGAGACCAGGATCCGGTCGAACGGCAGCTCCGAGCCGTCGTCGAGCAGCGCGACGGGGCCGCCGTCGCGACCGGCGTCGACCGAGGTCAGCTTGACGCCGGTGCGGACGTCGACGCCGTCGATCTCGAGGGCGCGCGTCACGGCGTCGGAGGCGGGTCGGGTCTCGCCTGGGATCAGCCGGTCGGCGGCCTCGACGATCGTGACCGACGAGCCGAGGCGGGCGAAGGCCTGTCCGAGCTCGCAGCCGATGGGGCCACCGCCGAGCACGAGCAGCCGCTCGGGCAGCTCGGTGAGCGCCCAGACGTCGTCGGAGGTCAGCGGGTCGACATCGGCGAGTCCCGGCAGGCCGGGCACGAGCGGCTCGGAGCCGGTCGCGACCAGGGCCTGGGTGAAGGTGACCGGGGTGCCGTCGACGGTGGCCGTCTGTGGTCCGGTGAAGAGCACGTTGCCCTGGGCCACCTTGGCCCCGGCGGCCCGCAGCGCGGCGGGGGAGTCGACGGGCTCGATGGCGTGGATCGTCGAGCGCACGTGCGCCATGACCTCGGCGAAGTCGACCGAGATGTCACCGACGTGCACGCCCAGGGCGGAGGCGGCACGCGCCTCGCCCACCGCGTGCGCGGCCGCGAGCAGCGCCTTGCTCGGCACGCACCCGGTCCACAGGCAGTCGCCGCCGGTGCGGGCCCGCTCGACGAGGAGCGTGCTGGCGCCGAAGCCGGCCGCGGTGTGCGCGGCGACGAGCCCCGCCGTACCGCCGCCGACGATGAGGAGGTCCCAGGCGCCGCCGCCGGGAGGAGTGAGCGGGTCGGAGGCCCAGGTGGTGTCGGCGACGTCGGAGGTCACCGGGTGGTGGGCGGCCGCGGTGGTGCTCATGCGGGCCCCCCGCCGCTGCGCAGGCCGGCGGCGACCGCGTCGAGCCGCTCGAGGGCCGCGACGTCGACGGGACGACGGCGTCCGAGACCGCGCAGGTCGTCACGCACCCGACGCCGCTCGGCGAGGTCGCGTGCGCACCTCCGGCAGGTCGAGGCGTGCCGCTCCAGGCGAGCGGCCTCGACGCTGCTCAGCCGGGCGGACGGGTCGCCGTCGATGTAGCGGTCGAGACGGCGGGCCGCCCACCAGCAGGTGGTCATCCCCATCATGGGTGCTCCTCGGGGTCGTGGTCGGTGGTCGGTGGCCGTTGGCGCGGATGCCGGTGACGCAGCGCCTTGCGCAGACGCGCACGCGCGCGGCTGAGGCGCGACATCAGCGTCCCGAGCGGGACGTCGAGCAGGTCGGCGGCCTCGGCGTAGGTGAGCTGGTGGACGTCGACGAGGAGCACGGCCGTGCGGAACCTCGGGTCGAGGGCGAGCAGGGCCTGCTCTATGTCGGCGTCGAGGTGGGACTCGCCGACGACGTCCTCCGGCGACGCGGCCGACTCGGCCTGCCCGAAGGCCGGGCGTCGCCGCTCGAGCGTCTGGTCCTCGATCAGCACCGGCCGCGTGCGGCGCACGCTGTTGAGGTGGGTGCGGCGCAGGATCGTCAGGAGCCAGGCCCGGGGGTGGCGGCCGTCGAAGGAGTCGATGGCCCGGTAGGCCCGGATCAGCGTCTCCTGCACGACGTCCTCGCCGTCGGACCAGGATCCGGTCAGGGTGTGCGCGACGCGGAGCAGCACGTCGATCTCGGGCTCGACGTGGGTCGCGAACGCCTCGGCCCGACGTCGTGCGTCGGCGTCGACGAGCTCGTCGGTCGCGTCCATGTCGGGAGAACCCGGTGGGGCCGCCCGATCCTTCCCGGGGTCCTCCATGTCACGCCGGGACCGTCAGGCCCGGGCCTCGCCGCCCCAGTTGGCGAGCTTCTCGGCGACGGTCGCGAGGTCCTCGCGCCACACCGACTCGGGACCGGGCGGGATCATGTCGTCCCACTCCATCGCCGGCGACCCGAGCACGTGGGTCAGCCGCGCGGTGCGCGCGTAGAACATCTGGTGCAGGTGCGACCCGCCGTCGCCCCAGCGGTTGACGTGCACGCGCCCGATGTGGGGAAGGTGCTCGATGATCCGCACGAGGCGGTTGGTGATCCGCCCCAGCTGCGAGGCCATCTCGTCGTCGAGGGTGCCGAGGTCGACGTGCTCGCGCGGGTGCAGGGTCAGGACGATCGGGAGGCCGGAGGGGGCGCCGGGGTGGGTGAGCACCCACACGTCGTCCTCCCAGACGACCGTCTCGGCTGCGAAGCCCGCGCAGGCACCGCAGGGCTTGTCGGCGGCCTCGCCCGACCGGGCGGGCTCGTCGGACGGCGGCGGCAGGACGCGTGGCGCGAGCTGCCCGTCGACGACCTCCCACGGGAAGATGTCCCAGGCGCCCGAGGGCGGCATCGGGAGACGGCCGTCGGCACCGACTGCGGCGACGACCCGGGCGTAGACCTCTTCGGCGGACTCCGGCATGGGTTCACTGTGCCACTGCGCCGCTCCGGGGGACGACGAGGGTCGCCCTCCCTTCCGGGGTGGACGCACCGGGGCCCGGTCGTTCTCTACACTTCTGCGGTGCTCAACATCCCCGCCGCCCCCGCCGTCGCCGGCGCCCGACACCTGCACTCGGGCAAGGTGCGCGACCTCTACGAGGTGGTCGACGGCGCCCACGCCGGCCAGCTGCTGATGGTCGCCAGCGACCGGATCTCGATCTTCGACTTCGTGCTCGACACGACCATCCCCGACAAGGGCGAGATCCTCACCCGGATGTCGCTGTGGTGGTTCGAGCAGCTGCGCGACATCGTGCCGAGCCACATCATCTCGACCGACGTGCCCGAGGACGTGCGCGGTCGGGCCGTCGTCTGCGAGCGGCTCGACATGTACCCCGTCGAGTGCGTGGCCCGCGGCTACCTCACCGGGTCGGGCCTGCTCGACTACCGCGCCACCGGCGAGGTCTGCGGCATCGCCCTCCCCGACGGTCTCCAGGACGGCAGCCGCCTGCCCGAGCCGATCTTCACCCCGGCCACCAAGGCGGCGCTCGGCGACCACGACGAGAACGTCTCCTACGCCGCGGTCGAGGCCGAGATCGGGGCGGACGCCGCCGCCGAGCTGCGCGAGACGACCCTGGCCGTCTACGCCCGCGCCGAGGAGATCGCCCGCGAGCGGGGGATCATCCTGGCCGACACCAAGCTCGAGTTCGGACGCCGTACCTCCGGCGACGGTGTCGGTGACGGCGTCGGGACGACGGTGCTCGGCGACGAGGTCCTGACGCCCGACTCCTCGCGCTTCTGGCCCGCCGACGCCTGGGAGCCGGGCCGCGCGCAGGCGTCGTACGACAAGCAGATCGTGCGCGACTGGGCGCTCTCCCCGGCCTCCGGCTGGGACCGGTCCTCCGGGGAGGCGCCGCCGCCGATCCCCGAGCAGGTGGTCGAGCTTACCCGCGCGCGCTACCTCGAGGCCTACGCCCTGCTGACAGGGGAGAGCTGGTGAGCCGGCCGGTGCGCTTCGGCGTCCCGTGCGAGGTCGCCTACGACTACCTTGTCGCGCCGGGCCACCGCGCGGAGTGGCAGTCGAGCCTCAAGGGCGTCGACGACGTGCTGGGCGAGGACGGCGTCGTCGGGCAGTCGTGGACCGACCTGACGAGCGCCGGCGTGAAGCCGCGCATGGAGCTGACCGACGCCGACCGGCCCTACCGCTGGTCCGAGCGCGGCACCTGGGGCCGGTTCTCGGCCGTTCTCACGCTGACCTTCACCCCGGTGCTCGTGGGGACGACCGGTGGGTCGGTGGCGCCTGAGCACTGCGAGGTCACGGCCTCGATGGAGGTGCGAGCCACCGGGCTGGTCAAGCCGGCCGGGCTGGTCGTCAACCGGCTCGCGCCGCTCGCGGTGCGCTCCGACCTCAAGCGGGCGGCCGCCATCCTCGGCTCCTGAGTGGGAGGGTGCCGGTCGTGCACAACGGGGGCGGCTCACGACTGTGCGCGCAGGACGTGGCGTGCGTCACCGTCATCTGAGTAGGTTGAGGGCGTGAGCACCTACAACCTGGCCAGCATCCTCGAGGCCACCACCGAGTCCTACCCCGAGCGCGACGCGATCGTCTTCGGCGACACCCGTCTGAGCTACGCGCAGGTCAACGGCGCCGCCAACCAGGTCGCCAACCTGCTCGTCGAGCGCGGCATCGAGCCGGGCGACAAGGTCGCCCTGAGCTGCCCGAACCTGCCGTACTTCACGATCGTCTACTACGGGATCCTCAAGGCCGGCGGCACCGTGGTGCCGCTCAACGTGCTGCTCAAGGGCCGCGAGGTGGCCTACCACCTCGGCGACTCCGACGCGAAGGCCTACTTCTGCTTCCAGGGCACGCCCGAGCTCGCCATCGGCGCCGAGGGCTACGCCGGCTTCGGCGAGGCCGAGGCCTGCGAGCACTTCTTCATGATCACCGCCGACCCGACGGCCCCCTCTCCCATCGAGGGCACCGAGACCCTGGCGCAGGGGATGGGCGCCCAGGCCCCGACGTTCGAGTCGGTCTCCACCGACGAGGACGACACCGCCGTCATCCTCTACACCTCCGGCACCACCGGGCAGCCCAAGGGTGCCGAGCTGCGCCACCGCAACATGCGCGACAACGCCTTCGCCGGCGCGGACCTCTTCGGTGCCGACGCCGAGAAGCCCGACACCTACCTGTGCGTGCTCCCGCTGTTCCACTCCTTCGGCCAGACCGTCATCCAGAACGGCGGCTTCGCCTTCGGTGGCACCGTCGTCATGCTCCCGCGCTTCGAGGCCGACCCGGCCCTGAAGACGATGGCCAAGGAAGGCGTCACCTTCTTCGCCGGCGTCCCGACGATGTACTGGGGGCTGCTCGGCGCGCTCGACGACTCCGGGGTCGACGTCAAGGCCCTCGCGGCCAACCTGCGCGTCTCGGTCGCCGGCGGCTCGGCGCTGCCCGTGGAGGTGCACAAGGAGTTCGAGAAGCGCTTCGGCGTCACCATCCTCGAGGGCTACGGCCTCTCCGAGACCTCGCCCGTCGCCAGCTTCAGCAAGCTCGGCGAGGAGGTCCGCGTGGGCTCGATCGGCACGCCGATCCCCGGCGTCGAGATGAAGCTCCTCAAGCCCGACAGCTGGGACGAGATCGGTCCCGACGACGCCATCGGCGAGATCGCGATCAAGGGCCACAACATCATGAAGGGCTACTACGGTCGCCCGGACGCGACGGCGGAGTCCATCAAGGACGGCTGGTTCCGCTCCGGCGACCTCGGCCGCAAGGACGACGACGGCTGGTACTACATCGTCGACCGCTCGAAGGACATGATCATCCGCGGTGGCTACAACGTCTACCCGCGTGAGATCGAGGAGGTGCTGATGACGCACCCCCAGGTCTCGCTGGCGGCCGTCATCGGGGTGCCCCACGAGAGTCACGGCGAGGAGATCAAGGCCGTCGTCATCCTCGACAAGGACGCGACGGTGACCTCCGACGAGCTGATCGCCTGGGGCAAGGAGCAGATGGCCTCCTACAAGTACCCGCGCCTGGTCGAGATCGTCTCGGACCTGCCGATGACGGCGACTGGCAAGATCCTCAAGCGCGAGCTCTCCTGACCCACCGGGACTGCTGACACCCGCGCACGAGACGCACGACCCGGGCCCGCACCACAGGGCCCGGGTTGTGCTGCTTTCGTAGGGTCGGCACGTGGACATCTCCGGACCGGGACGGCGTGCCGGTCACGACCCAGCCACCGGTCCGGTCGACTACGCGGAGCCGGTCAGCCTCGACGCCCGCGACCGCGCTCGCGGGCCCCGGCCCGTACGGCGCCTGTGGGGCGGACGCGGACGGCGTCGCCTGCGCATCGGTTGCGCGGCCGGGAGCCTGCTGCTCGCCGGGTCGCTGGTCGTCGTCCTGCTGCTCGACCGGCCGGGAGCGGTCTCCCCGCAGGCGGCGGTCAGCACGTTGATCCAGGGCATCGCCGACCTCGACGGTCCGGCGATCGTCGGGGTGGTGGCTCCCGACGAGGTCGCCGACGCACGGCGCGCCGACGGCGCCTACACCCGACTCGGTGCCCGGGTGCTCCGGGTGGGGGAGGAGCCCCCGGCCGAGGTCGACCGGGTCCTGGCCGCGGCCGAGGACCAGCTCGCCGGCTCCTTCAGCCGGCAGACGCTGGGCGTGCTCGCCGCCGTCGACCTCGACCTCGCGGGGCTCGACCTCGCCGTGGAGCGGGTCGACGACGCCACCGCCCGCGTCTACCTGCTCGATGGCACCCTCGGGGTCCGGGTCGATCCGGCGCGGCTGCCCGGCGGGGCGGTGATGGACGGGAGCAGCGGGGGACCGGCCGGCTACGACATGGCGCTGGCCGAGGGCTGGGAGCGCGACGGCACCCAGATCGTGGCCTATCTCGTGACCGTCGAGGTCGACGGACGCTGGTTCGTCAGCCTCGAGGCCAGCGCCGACGACCTGCTGGAGGCGCCGTGAGCGAGCACCTCGACGTGCGGGTCGCCCCCGTCGTCGACGACCGGCGCTCGCGCGAACTGCTCGGAGCCGGTCTGTGGGCCGGCGCCGCCGTGGCCTGGAGCGTGGCGATGCTGGTGCCGTGGTTCCGCGCCGGGGCGCTCTCGCACGTCAGCCCCCTGGAGGCCGCGGGCGCACTGCGCACCGGGCTGCTCGGGCTGCCGAGCGGAACCGGCTTCGTGCTGCTCCTGCTCCCGGCGTGCTCGTGGGTGCTGCTGGCCCTCGCGCCTGCCCGCGGGCGCGCTGCGCTCGCCGTACGGCTCGGTCTGTGGTTGCTCTCCACCGCCGCCGGCCTGGTCCTGGTCGTGCTGTTGGCGTCGGTCTCGGCCGGCACCTACGGCGTGGGCGCGGTCCTGGTGGTGGTCGCGTGCCTGCTCGGGGCCTGCGGACTGGCGTGCAGCACCGTCGCGCGGGACACCGCGTCCGACACCGCGTCCGACACCGCGTCCGACGCCGTGTCCGACGAGCCGCCGGTGGGCTGACGGGTCAGGCGGCCCGGCCGCTCAGGCGAACGGGTCGGGAAGTGCGCCCGGGAGGCGGGTGAGGAGCTCGCGGGCCTCCGCGGCGACCTTGTGCTCGACGAGCACCTCGTAGCGCGTGGCCACCACCTGGGTGACGGACTGGAAGTCACGCTGACCGCGGGTCGCGGCGTAGCCGAGCAACGCCCAGACGATGCCGAAAGCGGCACCGAAGAGCATGGTCGAGGCGATGGTCGCCAGCGCGCTCTCCTCGGTGAAGATCGTGAAGAGCAGACCGACGAACAGGCCGAGCCAGGCACCGGAGGCGGCGCCGCCGAGGGCGACCCGGCTGTTGGTCAGTCGGCCGGTGATCCTCTCGATGCGCTTGAGGTCGGTGCCGACGATCAGGCAGTTCTCCACCGGGAACTCCTGGTCGGAGAGGAAGTCGACGGACTTCTGCGCCGACTCGTAGTCGTCATAGGTCGCCAGCGACTGGGGGAACTCCAGCTTGAGCGGCGACTTCGGGCTGCGGCGACCGGACGGGGAGGACAGGCTCATGGGTCCAGTCTGCCCGGTCGCCGGTGGCCGAGGCCGACGGCATAGGATCAGGTCCGTGCCCAAGGTTGTCGTGGACGTGATGCCCAAGCCCGAGATCCTCGATCCGCAGGGGAAGGCCGTCCAAGGCGCCCTGCCGCGGTTGGGGTTCAGCGGGGTCGTCGATGTCCGTCAGGGCAAGCGCTTCGAGCTCGAGGTCGCCGGTGAGGTCACCGACGAGGTCCTCGCCCAGGTGCACGAGATGGCCGAGACGCTGCTCTCCAACCCGGTCATCGAGAACTTCGCGGTCTCGGTGCTCGACCCCGACGAAGCCGCGGACGGCGCCCGATGAAGGTCGGGGTCGTCACCTTCCCCGGTTCGCTGGACGACGCCGACGCCCAGCGCGCGGCGCAGATCGCCGGCCATGACGTCGTACCGCTCTGGCACGGCGAGCACGACCTGCGGGGCGTCGACGCCGTCGTCCTGCCCGGGGGCTTCTCGTACGGCGACTACCTGCGCTGTGGAGCCATCTCGCGGTTCTCGCCGGTCATGACCGAAGTCATCGAGGCGGCCGGCAAGGGCCTCCCCGTGCTCGGCATCTGCAACGGCTTCCAGATCCTCTGCGAGTCGCACCTGCTCCCCGGTGCGCTGATCCGCAACGACCACCAGAAGTTCGTCTGCCGCGACCAGCGGCTGCGCATCGAGAACGCCTCGACCGCCTGGACCTCCGCCTACAGCGAGGGCCAGGAAATCACCATCGTGCTCAAGAACGGTGAGGGCGGGTTCGTCGCCGACACCGGCACGCTCGACCGGCTGGAGGGGGAGGGGCGCGTCGTCGCCCGCTACCTCGACCACAACCCCAACGGCTCGTTGCGCGACATCGCCGGCATCACCAACGAGCGCGGCAACGTCGTCGGGCTGATGCCGCACCCCGAGCACGCCGTCGAGGAGCTCACCGGCGCCGGCACCGACGGGCTGGGCTTCTTCACCTCGCTCGCCGGGCTGGTCGGGCTGACCGCCTCCACGTTTGCCTGATGAGCCCGCTGCGGCTCTTTCGCACCGCCGCCGTCGCCGAGGCGATCACCTGGGCGCTGCTGCTGGTCGGGATGGTGCTCAAGTACGTCACCGAGACGACGGAGCTCGCCGTCAGCGTCTTCGGCATGCTGCACGGCGTCGTCTTCATCGCCTACGGGCTCGTCGCCGTGGTCGTCGCGGTCGACCAGCGCTGGTCGCTGGGGCGCACCGCGCTGGCCCTGCTCGCCGCGATCCCGCCGTTCGCGACCGTGGTCTTCGACGTGCTCGCCGAGCGTCGGGGGGCCTTCGGTGCCTCCGGAGGCCGCTGGCGCCTCACCGGCGAGCCCGCTCCAGCGGCGTCCGGTGTCGAGGTGCCGGTCGCCTGGCTGCTGCGTCGTCCCGGTCAGGGCGCCCTGGTCGGCGTCGGAGCCGTCGCAGCGCTGACCGTGCTGGCGCTCCTCGTCGGCCCGCCCGCGTCGGGCTG
>JBFJKO010000021.1:0-16263 GCA_041634935.1 Nocardioides sp. | reverse complement strand
TAGTCCTTGCGGAACTGGCGGCGGTACTCCTCGTCGCGCAGCAGCTCGTCGCGCGCCACGGCGTCCGCGAGGTGCAGGGCCGCGGCCCCGGAGCCGAACTCCTCGAAGATGACCAGGTCGATGCCGTCGGCGTAGACCTCGAAGGGCACCGGGAGGTGCTGCCACCGGAAGTCGCCGCCCAGCTTGTTGATCGCGCGGGCGAGCGGTCCCATGCCGTGGATGACGGCCGGGATCGCCTTGATGTCGGCAGCCGAGAGGAGGCTGGTCTTGAGCCGTGGCCGCCCGACGCCGAGCGAGCTCAGCGCCTGGGAGACCAGGCTCTGCGGGTGGGTGATGTCGGGACCCGACTGGAGCACGCGGTCGCGCCGGCGCAGGATCGAGTTCAGCCGGCGCAGCTCGCGGGCCTTCGCGTAGGTCGAGGGCAGGGTGCGCGAGCGGCAGACCTCGCCGTCGAGCTTGTCGAAGAGCAGCTGCTGCGACGACATGCCCAGCAGGCCGGCATCGAGCGCCTCGGTGAGCATCGACTCCATCCGGGACTGCTCGGCCGCGGTGGGCTTCTCGTCCGGGCGCGTGGCGCGGTCGAGGCCCATGGTGGCCGCGCGCATGTCGGAGTGGCCGATGAAGGCGGCCAGGTTGGGCCCGAGCGGGAGACGTTCGAGGGCGTCGACGTACTCGGCCGCGCTGCGCCAGGTCTGGTGCTGCTCGACGGCGTCGATCACGTGCTGGCGGGGGATGGCCTCGACACGTCCGAAGATGTCGCCGGCGTCGACCGCGTCGAGGTGGATCGTCGACAGCGAGCAGGAGCCGATCATGATCGTGGTGACGCCGTGGCGCACCGACTCCGGCAGCCCGGGGCCGTCGAGCACCTCGATGTCGTAGTGCGTGTGGATGTCGACCATGCCCGGCAGCACCCACTGGCCCGCGGCGTCGATGACCTCGGTGTCGGGCCCCGGGGTCAGGGGGCCGGAGGTGATCGTGGTGACCACCCCGTCCACGATGCCGAGGTTGCGCAGGGCCGAGGCGGAGCCGGTGCCGTCGAACCAGCGGCCGCCGTTGATGATCGTGTCGTAGGTCACAGCTCCATGGAACCCCGCGGGTTGACGCGCGTCAAGAGTCCTCGGGGTTTGCTGGACAGGTGTCTGATTGGTGGGTGAGGATGCGGACATGGAGCACCGCGGTCCCGTCCTCGTCACCGGAGCGTGCGGCCTGGTCGGCCGGGCAACGGTGGCGCGCCTGCTCGAGCAGGGGCGAGCCGTCGTGGCCACCGACCTGCGCTCGTCGGCGACGCAGAAGGCTGCCCGGCGGTGGGACGCCTCGCCGCTGCTGCGCGTGGAGTGGTGCGACCTCACCGACCCCGACGCCGTACGGCGCCTGGTGGCCGCGACGACGCCGAGCGCCGTCGTCCACCTCGCTGCGATCATCCCGCCGCTCTCCTACGCGGCGCCCGCGCTGGCGCGGCGTGTCAACGTCGACGCCACGGCCCACCTGGTGTCGGCGGTGGAGGAGGTCGCCCCGACGGCTCGCTTCCTCCAGGCCTCGAGCGTCGCGGTGTACGGCGCCCGCAACCCCTACCGCACCGACGAGCCCGTCAGTGCCCAGACGCCGGTGCTGCCCACCGACCTCTACGGCGCGCTCAAGGCCGAGTCGGAGGAGCTCGTGCGCGAGTCCGACCTCGACTGGGTGGTGCTCCGCCTCGGCGGGGTGATGACGCCGGAGCAGAGCGCCGGGCTGGACCTCGACGCGATCCACTTCGGCAGCCTGCTCCCGACCGACGGTCGCCTCCACACTGTCGACGTCCGCGACGTCGCCGACGCGTTCGCGAAGGCGATCACCGCTGACGTCGTCGGCGAGGTCCTGCTGATCGCCGGTGACGACTCCCACCGGCTGCGCCAGGGCGACATCACGCCGGCGATGACCGAGGCGGTCGGGCTGGTCGACGGGATCCCGGTCGGGCGACCCGGCGACCCCGACGACGACGCCACGTGGTTCGCCACCGACTGGATGGACACCCGACGGGCGCAGGAGGCGCTCGACTTCCAGCACCACACCTGGCCCTCCCTGCTCGCCGAGCTCCGCCAGCAGTCGGGGCGCAAGCGCTACCTGATGCGGCTCGTCGCCCCGGTGCTGCACGCGGTGATCACGCGGTCGAACGCCAGGCGCGGCACGAGACTGCCCTTCGCGCCGGACCGGCCGACCCCACCGAACGGACGCGAGAAGAAAGAGCCGCATGCCTGACCTACGTGATCGCCCCGAGTTCCCCGAATTCCCCGAGTTCCCCGAGCTCGCCTGCTACGGCCTCGCCGGCCACTCGTCGTCGCCCCGGGACCTGCTCGACGAGGTCGCGCTCGCCGAGCGGCTCGGCCTCGGCTCGGTCTTCCTGTCCGAGCGCTTCAACGTCAAGGACGCCGGGGTGATGGCCGGCGCGGCCGCGGCGGCGTCGACCCGGATCGGCATCGCGACCGCCGCGACCAACCACAACACCCGCCACCCGCTGGTGACGGCGACCATGGCGACCACGATGCACCGGCTCTCGGGCGGTCGCTACGCGCTCGGGCTCGGCCGGGGCTTCGACGTCCTCTTCGACCTGATGGGGCTCAAGCGCGTCACCGGGGCCCAGCTCGAGGACGCCATCGGCATCCTGCGCACGCTCTGGTCGGGCGGGTCGGTCGCCGGGCACGAGGGGCCGGCCGGCAGTTTTCCCTACCTGAGCCAGGACAGCTCGTTCGACGAGCACGTCCCGGTGCTGATGATGGCGATCGGCGACAAGACCCTCGAGCTCGCCGGCCGGGTCGCCGACGGGGTCGTGCTCCACACGTTCATGTCCGACGAGACCGTACGACGCTCGGTCGAGGTGGTGCGCAACGCCGCGGCCGACGCGGGGCGCGACCCGGCGTCGATCCGCGTCTGGTCGGTCCTCGGCACCGTCACCGACGAGGTGCCCGAGGAGCTGCGCCTGCGCAAGCTCGTCGGCCGGCTGGCGACGTACCTCCAGGGCTACGGCGAGGTGCTCGTGCGCACCAACCGGTGGGACCTCGCCGCCCTCGAACGCTTCCGCACCGACGACCTGGTGGTCGGCTACCCGGGCGCCTTCGACGCGGTCGGCACGGTCGACGACCTCACCCACCTGCGCGACCACGTGCTGCCGGCGGAGTGGCTGGCTGCCTCGGCCACCGGCTCGCCGGCCGACTGCGCGGCGCGGATCACCGACCAGCTCGACGCGGGCGCCGACAGCGTCGTCCTGCACGGCGCGACGCCGACCGAGCTCGCGCCGGTGCTCGACGCCTGGCGCGACCTGCGCGCGAGCAGCGCGCGGGCTGCCCACCTCGACTCCCTGCCCGCCAACCCCGGATGGATGACCCGATGAGCACCCCGAGCCCGACCGTCCCGATCATCACCGAGCCCGAGGAGCTGACCCCGCAGTGGCTCACGGCCGCCCTGGGTCGGCAGGTGGACGACGTCGAGCGGGAGCAGGTCGGCACCGGCCAGATCGGCACGTGCTTCCGGCTCGCGCTCACTGGGGACCCCGAGCTGCCCGAGACCGTGCTGGTCAAGCTGCCCGCGGCCGACCCGGCTGCCCGGGCCCTGGTGATCGGCGCCTACGCGATCGAGCTGCGCTTCTACCGCGAGATCGCCCCCACGGTCGCGATCCGGGTGCCGGCGGTGCACCACCAGGCGATCGACGAGGAGACCGGCGCGTTCGCGCTGGTGATGGAGGACCTCGCCCCGGCGGTCCAGGGTGACCAGGTCGCCGGCTGCACGCCCGACCAGGCGCGGGCCGCGGCGGTCAACCTCGCGGGGCTGCACGGGCCGCGGTGGTGCGACCCGACCCTGACCGACGTCGAGGGCCTCGCGATCCAGGGCCCGGAGGACGCGGCCCTGCTGGGGGAGTTCTACGGCCCCGCGCTGGAGATCTTCCTCGACGGACTCGGCCCCCGGCTCGAGCCCGCGACCGTCGAGACGCTGCTCCGGACACGTGACCTCGCCGAGGCCTGGACCCTCGGGCGGGCGGAGCGGTTCGGCCTGGTGCACGGCGACTACCGCCTCGACAACCTGATGTTCGACCCGGACGGCGCGGGGGACGGGGGCGTGACCGCCGTCGACTGGCAGACCCTCTCGCTCGGCCTGCCCGCCCGCGACCTGGCCTTCCTGACCGGCACGGGGCTGCCCGTCGAGGAGCGGCGCCGCAGCGACGAGGACGTCGTCACGGCCTACCACGCGGCCCTGCTCGCTCACGGGGTCGGCGACTACAGCCTCGAGCTCGCCTTCGAGGACTACCGGTTCGCGATGATGCAGGGTGCGCTGATCTCGGTCTTCGGGTGCGCCTACGGCACCCGCACCGAGCGGGGTGACGAGATGTTCGCGGCCATGGTCAACCGCTCGTGCGCCGCGATGCGCGACCTCGGCACCCTCGACCTGGTCGAGGCTCCGGCGTGAGCGCCCCGACGTACGGCGGGTTCTTCGAGCCCTCCGACCTCACCGACGCGGAGGTCGACGAGATCGAGGCGCGGTTCGTGCCGGTGGCCGACGACCTGCGCCGCCTCGGCACGCTCGCGATCGGCTCGGAGGTCGGGGACGACGAGGTCGCGCAGGCGCGCGAGCACCTCGCCGCCGCCGCCGACCTGCTCGGCCGGAAGTGTCGTGAGACGCCCCCGGGCGTGCAGTACAACGCCACCGGCCGCTCGTGGCAGTGGGGCAACGCGGTGATCGGACGTCGCAACCCCGTGGCGCCCCCGATGACGGTGGAGCGTCACGCTGACGGGTCCACCTCGGCGGAGCTCTACCTCGGCCACGGCTACGAGGGGCCGCCGGCGTTGGTCCACGGGGGTGTGAGTGCCCTGCTCCTCGACCACCTGATGGGGGTGACCGCGAGCTCGCTGAGAAAGCTCACCATGACCGGCACCCTGCAGTTGCGCTACACGCGCCCCCTGCCGCTGGGCGACGTCTGGCTGGCCGGTCGGATCGTCAGCGACACCGGCCGCAAGGTCACCGTCACCGCCGAGATCGGTGGCGCTGACGGCGCGTCGGTCGAGGCCGAGGGGCTGTTCATCGTGCCGAGCTGGTCGGTCGGGGCATAGCGAGTCGAACGCTCGACGGGACTACGCTCCGACCATGGCCCAGTCCTCGGAGTCTGCCCGCCTCGCCGTCCTGATCGACGGCGACAACACCACCCCCACCATCGTGGAGGCACTGCTCGCGGAGATCGCCAAGTACGGCAGCGCCACCATCAAGCGCGCCTACGGGGACTGGACCACGCCCAACCTGCGTGGGTGCCGAACCCTCCGAGCCGCCGGCACCCCATCGCAAAAGCCCGGCCGAGCTCCGCTCGGACACCAAGTTGTTGCGTCTACTGCGTGACGCTGTCGACGTCGGCTCGGACGACGACGGGTGGGCGCACCTCGCCGGCGTCGGCTCCTACGTGGTCAAGCAGGCGCCGAGCTTTGACTCTCGCAACTGGGGATACGGAAAGCTCATCGACCTGGTCACGGCGATCGGGCTCTTCGACGTCCACCGCGAGCCGGGACAGGGCGTGACGGTGCGGGAGAAGCCCAGGGGCCAGGGCAATCAGCACGGCGGACAACCGAAGGAGGGCGCAGAAGGACGCGGCGTCTGACGACCCACGACTGCTCGACCGGGACCACCTGCACTTCGTCGTCCCCGTCCTGTACGCGCCCGACCTGGCGGCCGACGAGATCGACGCCTACGCGGAGGTCTGGCGGGTGACCGGCGGTCGGGGCTAGCCGAACGTCAGGCCGTAGCGCTCCATGATCGGCGCGGTGGCCTCGTCGTCGGCCTCGCAACCGTAGGGGGCGATCAGCCGCTCGAGGTCGACGTCCTCGCCGGCCTGGTCGATCGCCCGGAAGGCCTCCTCGAGGCCACCGGGCGTGATCAGCTCGAGCAGGCGCGCGGGCTCGTCGGCGGCGTTGAAGAAGGTGTGCCACTCGTTGCGCGGCTTGAAGACGAGGTCGCCCACCTCGGCGACGTGCTCCTCGCCGGAGGCGACGAACCAGACCCGTCCCTCGAGGATCAGGCTGAACTCGTCCTCGTGGGCATGTCGGTGCATCGGGGCGGCGATCGAGCGTGGGGCGAGGAGGTGCTCGACGACGCCGAGGTGCCCGCCCCAGTCCTTGGAGTCGACGAGGAAGCGGTCGCGGCATCCCGCCGGCGGACCGAGGACCTCGCCCTCCCCGGCCCGGATGACACGTCTGTCCATCCCCTGAGTGTGCGCCTCGCCCGGCCCGCCGTCCAGAGTCGGAGTGGACTGCGAGGATGTCGTCGTGCGTCGTGCCGTGGGTCCTCTGCTCGCCCTGACCGTCGCGCTGGTGCTCGCCGACTCGGCGGTGGTCACGCTCGCGCTCCCCGACATCCTGCGCGAGCTGGACACGACGGTCGCGCAGGTCGCGTGGGTGCTGATCTCGTTCAACCTCGTCCTCGCTGTCGCCGCCGTCCCGGCCGCCGTCGCGCTGGCGCGCGTGCGGCCCGCGGTGCCCACCGCGATCGGGATCGCCGCGTTCGCCGGGGCGTCCGCGTGGTGCGCGGTGGCCGGGTCGGTCGACGTGCTCATCGCCGCGCGGTGCGTGCAGGCGCTGGGCGGGGCGGTCGCGGTCGTCGGCTGCCTCGAGCTCCTAGTCGCCCGGTACGACGAGCGCCGCGGGATCGCCGTGTGGGTCACGGCGGGGGTGGTCGGCACGGCGACCGGACCGTTCGCGGGTGGGCTGCTCACCGAGCTGATCTCCTGGCAGTCGATCTTCGTCGTGCAGGTGCCGGTCGCGGCGCTCGCGGTGCCGGCGGCCCTCGCGGTCGTCGCACTGCCGCTGCCGACGCTCGACCGCCACCGGCCCGACGTACGGCCCAACCTCACGCTCGCGCTGCTGTCGGCCGCCCTGACCGCGGCGCTCTTCCTGCTGGTGCTGCTGCTGGTCGAGGGGTGGAGCCGCTCGCCGGGCATCGCCGCCCTGACCGTCTCGGTCGTCCCGCTCGCGGCCGTGGCCGCCGGGCCGCTCGCGCGGGCGCTGCGGCCGAGCGACGAGATGGAGGTCGCCACCGGGTGCTTCCTGATCGCCGGAGGCCTGGTGGGCCTGGCGATCCTGCCGTCGGCCCACCTCGGGTGGACGGTCGCGCCCCAGGCGCTGGTGGGCCTCGGGCTCGGACTGACGGTCGACAGACTGACAGCGAAGGCGGTGCGCCTGCGGCTGCCGCGCATCGAGCACGCCGGCTGGACGATCGGGGCCCGCCACGTCGGCGTCGTCCTCGGCCTGGCCGTGCTGACGCCCGTCTTCACCGCCGACCTCCGCGACGCCCAGGCGCCCGCGCAGGAGGCGATCACCGCGCTGGTGCTCGACGCACCGCTGCCGCCGCAGGACAAGATCGCGGTCGCCGAGGCGCTCGGCACGTCCCTGTCGGGCGAGCGGGGGCAGGTGCCCGACCTCGCGCCGGCCTTCGACCGCATCGAGGTGCCGGTCGAGGAGCAGTTCGCGCTGGCTCGGCTCGAGCGCGACCTGGACGACCAGCTCGAGCGTGCGGCGACCCGGGCCTTCCGCGACTCCTTCCTCCTCGGGGCCGGGTTCGCTCTGCTCGCGCTCCTCGTCGTCCTCGTCCCGCGTCGCCGGAGGGCGTCGTGAGCGGCCGGGTGCGCGCCGGGGTGCTGCCGGGCCTCGCGGTGGTGCTGGTGGCCGGGGTGCTCGGCGTCCAGGTCGCCCACGGTGGCGGGACCTACGAGCCGTTGCGACCCGCCGACGCCTGCACCGAGCAGATCGTCACCTCCCAGGTCGACGGCATCGAGGGGCTCACCGAGCGCCTGGTGCTCCTCGCCGTCGCCGACGCCGCCTGCACGCTCGGGGTCAGTCGTGAGGCACTCACCCTCGAGCTGGCCCGCGGCGGCGACGTCACCGACGCACAGGTCGACGCGCTGCGCGGGGGCCTGCGCTCGGCGGTCGAGCAGCTGGGCGACGAAGGATCACTGCCCCTGGCCTCCGAGCTGGTCGACGAGGCGCTGGACTCGGCCGACCTCAACGGTGTCCTCGAGTTCGCCATCCGGGCGCTGCCCGACTCGCTGGTCGACGGGGCGCTGAAGACCGACGACGTGCTGCTGCGGGCGATCGACGAGCTCGACCTGCGTTCGCTGCTCGCCGACCTCGACGACCAGGGTGACCTCGACCGGCAGGTCGAGGCCGCCGTCACCGAGGCGGTCAAGGACTCGTTGCTCGACCGTGTGCGCGACATCCTCTGACGGGCTGTGCGGCGTCCGGCTGCGGACCGTCGACCCGGCCCGCGCCATACTGCGGCCATGACCTCCTTGGACGCGACGACCCCGTGGCACGACGAGCGCTGGCGCGTGAAGGGCGACAACCCTCTGCAGGCGGCCCTGCGACTGCAGCAGGCCTGGTGGCGTCAGGAGTGCCTGGCGCAGCCCGAGGCCGGCCACGCCCACCCGGTCCGGGCCGGAAAGAAGCAGCCGAAACGCAACCCGCTCGTCTCCACGATGCTGCCGGAGGGCGTCGAGATCGACGCCAACCTGATCACCGACGAGGTCGTCGCCGCCTACGTCGACGCCAAGGGTCGCGCCGACACCGCACCTCACCTCGTCCAGGAGGACCGGCTGCGACGCGACCTGCTGGCCTCCCAGCCGCTGTGCTTCAACGTGTTCGGCCACCTCGCCCAGGCCGAGCCGGACGCGCTGCTCCCGTGGGTGCAGGCCTACGCCCCCGGGGCGACGCGCGTGGCCGACATCCGCCTGGGCTACGCGCCCTCGGCGACCGAGCTCGGCGAGGAGCCGCTCGGCACCTCGGCCTTCGACGCCTTCGTCGAGTACGACCTGCCCGACGGCCGGCTCGGCTTCGTCGGGGTGCAGACGATGTACGCCGAGGACCTCTCGAAGGGTCTGGCCGTGCCGCCTGCAGGCAGCGCCGCGCGCGACAAGTACGTCGCCGAGACCGAGCGGTGGGGCTGGAAGGACGGCGCGGCCGAGGTGCTGCTGGGCCACCGTCGCCACCTCCAGTTCTGGTACCACCAGCTGCTCGCTCAGCGCACGCGCGCGCTGGTGAAGGCGGACGACGGTGCGCAGAAGTACGCCGAGCACGTCGTCGTGGTGGTGGCGAGCCGGCTCGACACCAGCGCCCGGGCGACCGTCGACAAGGTGGCCGGGCTGCTCGGGGACGACGACCAGGGCACGCTCCGGTTCTCCTCGCTGGAGGACGTCATCGACAGCGTCGTCGGCCACGAGCCGTGGAAGCACGCCCTCTGGCAGCGCTACACCGACTTCACGCCGATCCAGCGCGAGCTCGCCGAGGGGTCCCCGCTGCGCGCCGGCTGACCACTGCCGGCGGGCCTCAGGGCAGGCCGAGCCACACCAGCGCAGCCGGGGCCTCGGCCGGCACGGCCGGGGTGCGCGGCGCGACCGGACCGACCGGCTCGTACGCCGCCCCGACGGCCGGGCGGACGTCGTCCTCGCCGTGGTTGGGCCACAGTGCCACCGCCCGCTCCGCCATGGCGGTGATGGTCAGCGCCGGGTTCACGCCGAGGTTGGCGCCGATGGTGGACCCGTCGATCACGTGGAGGCCCTCGTAGCCGTAGACGCGGTGGTAGGGGTCGACGACCCCGGTGGCGGGGGAGTCGCCGATCACGGCGCCGCCCACGTAGTGCGCGGTGGCGGGGGTGCCGAAGAGGTCGGTGACCAGGGAGGTCGCGTCGCCGCCGACCCTCGCAGCCACCCGCCGTACGACGTCGTGGGCGAGCGGGATCCATGACGGGTTGGGCTCGCCGTCGCCCTGACGGGTGCGCAGGCGGCCGCGGTGGAGGTAGGAGGTCAGCGAGTTGTCGAGTGACTGCATCACGAGCAGTGACAGGGTGCGCGAGGATGAGTCCTTCAGCCGCCGCGTGCGCGCGAACGGTCCGGGACGACGTACCTGCTCGGCGAGGAAGCGCAGCACCCGCCGGGGACCGCCGTCGACGAGCGGCACGTTGAGCACCGCGCCCTGGTCCTGCAGCTCGTTGCTGCGGCACAGCTCTACGTGCGTGTGGGGCTCGGGGTGGAACGACGACGTGATCGCCACGCCCTGGGCGAAGCCCTGCGGCTCGCGGGCGAGCACGTTGACGATCGCCTCGGAGTTGGAGCGCGACAGCTCGCCGAGTCGCGGCGACAGGTCGGGCAGGGAGCCGCCGTCACGGAGCCGGTGCAGCAGGGCCTGGGTGCCGCGGGCGGCGGCGGAGAAGACGACCTGGTCGGCAGTGAAGGTGCGCCGGGCCGCGCGCGCCCTCCTGCCGCGCAGCCCGGGATGCCTGGTCGTGACGGTGTAGCCGCCGTCCGTCCGCGGTCGTACGTCGGTCACCTCGCTGAGGGCGTGCACGACGGCGCCGGCCTGCTCGGCGAGGTGGAGGTAGTTCTTGGGGAGGGTGTTCTTGGCGTTGAACGGGCAGCCAGACGTGCAGCGCGCGCAGTGCACGCAGGCGTTGCGCTCGGGTCCGGCGCCACCGAAGAACGGGTCGGGCACCGAGCGTCCGGGGGCGGTCTCGTCGAAGAGCACGCCCACGTCGGTCGGCTGGAAGGTCTCGGCGACCCCGAGGTCGTCGGCGACCGAGCGCAGTACCTCGTCGGCCGGCCAGAGCCGGGGGTTGGTGGTGACCCCGAGCACCCGGCGGGCCTGCTCGTAGTACGGCGCGAGCTCGGCGCGCCAGTCGGTGAGGTGGCCCCAGGACGGGTCGGTGAAGAAGGCGTCGTGCGGCTCGTAGAGCGTGTTGGCGTAGATCAGCGACCCGCCGCCGACGCCGACGGCGCTGAAGAGCGAGATCTCGCCCATCAGGCTCAGCCGCATCGGGCCGAGCATGCCGAGCCGCGGCGCCCAGAGCAGGTCGCGCGGGCCCTGGGCGGCGAAGTCGTCGTCGCTCCAGCGTCGTCCGGCCTCGAGCACGCCGACGGCGTACCCCTTCTCGGTGAGGCGCAGCGCCGTCACGCTCCCGCCGAACCCGGAGCCGATGACCAGGACGTCGTAGTGGGTCACCGGCTCGGGGACAGCGTGGGAGCGGGAGCGCGGAGTCAGCCGACGGGCTGCGCGGCGGGGGCGAAGACGCGGGTCAGGAAGTCGATCTGGTGCTGCACGGTGGCGGCGTGGAACGGCTTGCCGCCCCAGACGTCGAAGTGGTCGCCGGGGTAGTGGCGCACCAGGGCCCGGGCGTTGAACGCCGCCTTGGCCGCGGCGTGCGGCGGCGCGCTGCGGTCGAAGTCGGCGATCTGCACGAGGGTGGGGCAGGTGACCTGCTTGGCGAGCTTGGCCGGCCGGTGGTTGCCGAGCTCGAGGCCGACGGTCGCGTCGAGCTCGTTGACCCAGGTCGGACCGGCCAGGGCGGTGTAGTCCTCGAGGGAGCCCTCGAGCGTGAGGCAGCCGAGCTCGCCGGGGCGGGCGACCAGCGGCATCATCCGGGTCGAGCCGAGCTTGGAGCGGAAGCCCTCGACGGTGCTGCGCAGCAGCTCGCGCTTCTTGTGGTTGGAGAAGGCGAGGCGGCCCGCGGCCACCCCGTCGACGAGCGGGGTCAGCGAGATCATCGCGGCGATGTCGTCGCGACCCGCGGCCACGGCGAAGACGTGTCCGCCCGAGAGCGAGACGCCCCACAGGACCAGGCGGTCGGGGTCGACGCCGGGCAGCCGGCGCGCGGCCTCGACGGCGGCGCGGTAGTCGTCGACCTGTCCCTCGACCGAGACGGTCTGGCGCGGGGTGCCGCCCGAGGCGCCGAAGCCGCGGTAGTCGAAGGCCAGCACGTCGCAGCCCGCCTCGGCGAGTGGCTCGGCGAAGGCCGCGAGACCTGAGTCCTTGGTGCCGCCGACCCCGTGTGCCATCACGACCACCGGCCGGCCGGCCGGGCTCGACAGCGCGTCGCCGCTGCCGACGAAGTGCCAGGCGTCGAGCGTGACGCCGCCGCTGGTGAAGGTGACGGTCTCGGGGTTCATCGGTGGTGCCTTTCGTCAGGGGTGTGCAGACGTGAGTCAGGTGGTGGTGGGGTGGGAGGCGGAGTCGCTGCCGTAGATCGAGCGCAGCCAGATCGAGACGACGGTCTCGATCAACGTCTCCAGCGGGACGTCGCCGCCCACGGCGATCCGCTCGAGCATCCGGTCGTTGTGCTCGAGCAGCACCGAGGCGAGCGCGCGGGCATCGGCACCGGCCGGGGCCCGCCCGGCCTCGCGCTCGGAGGCGATGATGTCGGCGACCGGGCCGACGAACGAGGCGCGGTCGGCCTCCCACATCTCCCGCACCGGCGCGCTCGTGGCGCGCGCGTCGAGCATCGCGCGGTAGAGGTGCTGGTGCTTCTCCCAGGCGCCGAACAGGGTGCGGATGACCGCCTCGATGTTGTCGGCCGGCGTGCCGTCGCCCGCGAGGTGCGCGGCGGCGGCGAGCGAGGCGTCGTACATCTCCTCCGAGAGCGCGGCGACGGCCATCGCCTTGGACTCGAAGTAGAAGTAGAACGCCGAGCGGGTCACTCCGGCACGTCGCGAGATGTCGGCGATGTTGATCGAGTCGAGCGCGCCGTCGCCCTCCTTCAGGTGGTGCTCGAGCGCGGCGAGCAGGGCGGCTCGTCGCTCGTCTCCCTTGGGGGCGTGGTTCTTCTCGCGGGTCGTCATGGCGTGATTATCGGGCGACCGCGGCGACCTGCTCGCGCGCGGCACGCCCGGCCAGGGCCGGGGCGCCGTGCTTCTGGGCCCGCGCGCGCCCCGCGGGGATCTCCTTGGTGCGCATGTCGTGCTCGTAGATGTAGTAGTCGACCTGCTGGGTGTGCCGTGGCCGGTCGAGCATGTGGCCGGTGTACTTCTGCTGGTCGGCGACGATGACCTCCTCCATGGTGGCCTCGTCGGGCAGGCGGTAGTTGCCGGTGGCGTAGGCGCCGACCAGGCGTGCCTGGGCCTCGACGAAGGGGAAGAGCGTCGGCGTCGACTGGGCGAAGCCGACCAGGGCGAGGTCGTCGATGCCGGGCTTGAACATCCGCTTGTAGAGGGGGATGGCGTTGTCCGGCGCGCTGAGGAACTCGGGGTCGAAGAACGGGAACGTGATGTTGTAGCCGGTGGCGTAGATGATCACGTCGAACTCGTCACTGGTGCCGTCCTCGAAGTGGACGGTGCGGCCGTCGAGGAGCGAGACGTTGCCCTTGGGGGTCACGTCGCCGGAGCCCAGGCGCAGCGGCAGCTCGACCGACTGGGTCGGGTGCGCCTCGAAGAACTTGTGGTTGGGCTTGGGCAGGCCGTAGAGCTCGGGGTTGGTGCCCGACATGAACTGCATCTTCTGGATCACCTTGCGCTGCCAGGAGAGCGGCAGGTAGGGCGTGGTGACGAAGTACTTGTCGGCCGGCAGTCCGCCGGTGTACTTCGGCACGATCCAGGCGCTCGAACGCGTGGAGAGGGTGACCTCGTTCTGCAGCGAGCGGCTGGAGAGCTCGACGGTGATGTCGGCGGCGGAGTTGCCGAGGCCCACGACGAGGATCTTCTTCTTGGTGAAGTCGAGCGGGGTGTAGGGGTCGACGTAGTGGTGGGCGTGGATCGACTCGCCGGTGAACTCGCCGGGGAAGTCGGCCATGCGGGGGTCCCAGTGGTGGCCGTTGCCGACCACGAGGAAGTCGAAGTGGCGGCGCTCGCCGGCCTCGTCGAGCAGCTCCCAGCCGCCGCCGGGCAGGCGCTCGGCGTGCATGACCCGGTTCTTGAACTCGATGTGCTCGCGGATGTTGAACGCGTCGCAGTAGGAGTCGAGGTAGTCCTTGATCAGGGTGTGGTGCGGGAAGTCGGGGTAGTGCTCGGGCATCGGGAAGTCCTTGAAGGACAGCCGGTGCTTGGAGGTGTCGATGTGCAGCGAGCGGTAGGCGCTGCTGTGGCCGTTGGGGTTCTCGAAGGCCCAGTTGCCACCCACGCGGTCGGAGGCCTCGAAGACCGTCACGGGCACGCCGTAGTCGAGGAGCATCTTGGCGGAGGTGAGGCCGCTGATCCCGGCGCCGATGACGGCGGTGGTGGGGAGCGCGGCGGGCGAGGTGCGCGATGTGGTGTGGGTCACGACGACGACTGTACGCGCCAGTTTTGACACGCGTCAAGAAGGGACCGGGACCACGTTCGGTCCTTGCCGAGGTCGTGGAACGAGTTCTAGTTTGACGGGATGGTCAAGGACTCAGGCTTCAACCTCTCGACCGTCTTCGACACCGTGGCGCGCGCCGTGCCCGACCAGGAGGTCATGGTCTGGCGCGAGCGCCGGCTGACGTACGGCGCCATGAACGCGCGCGTCGACGGCCTCGCCCACCTGCTCGTGGCCGAGGGGCTGGGGTGCCGCACCGAGCGCGCGGACGGCGTCCTGGCGGGCCATGAGTCGGGGCAGGACCACGTCGGGCTCTACCTGCGCAACGGCAACGAGTACCTCGAGGCGATGGTCGCCTCCTACCGGGCCCGCTGCTCGGCGGTGAACGTCAACTACCGCTACGTCGCCGACGAGCTCGCCTACCTGCTCGCCGACTCGGGGGCGACCGCGCTGGTCTACCACGCGGAGTTCGCGCCCCGGGTGGCCGCGATCCGCGAGCGGCTGCCTCAGCTGGAGGTGCTGATCCAGGTCGCCGACGAGAGCGGCCACGAGCTGCTGCCCGGCGCGATCGACTACGAGGACGCGCTGGCCACGCCCGAGCCGGCGGCAGGGATGCCCACCCCGAGCGGCGACGACCTCTTCATCATCTACACCGGCGGCACCACCGGGATGCCGAAGGGCGTGCTGTGGCGCCACGACGACATCTACGTCTCCTCGATGGGCGGCACCGTCTTCGGCGCCACCGAGCCGTTCGCGTCGTACGACGCCATCGCCGAGCACGCGGCGTCGGGCGCGGGCCGGATGACGATGCTGCTGGTGGCGCCGTTCATGCACGGGGCGGCGCAGTGGTCGACGTTCCACATGATCACCGGTGGCGGCACGATCGTGCTGCCCGACGACGTGCACCACTTCGACGCCGCCAACGCCCTCGAGGTCGCGATCCGGGAGAAGGCGGTGAGCTTTCCCATCGTCGGCGACGCCGTCGCCCAGCCGCTGGTCGAGGAGATCGAGCGCGCGGCGGCCGCCGGGACGCCGTACGACCTGAGCGGGCTGGCGGCGATCAACAACGGCAGCGCGCCGCTCACGCCCGGCGTGTGCTCGCGGTTGCTGGAGGCGCTGCCGCACATCCTGCTGATGGACGCGGCCGGCTCGTCGGAGACCGGGCTGCAGATGAGCTCGATGTCGTTGAAGGGTGCGGAGGTGGAGCCGGCGGTCTTCACCCCGCAGTCCGACACGACGGTCGTGGACGAGGCGATGACGCGGGTGCTCGAGCCCGGCGAGGGTGGCGGGTGGTTGGCGCGACGCGACCGGGTGCCGCTGGGCTACCTCGGCGACCCGGAGAAGACGGCGCGGACCTTCCCGGTGATCGACGGGGTGCGCTGGTCGATCCCCGGCGACCGTGCCGACCTGCTCGAGGACGGGCGCATCGCACTCCTCGGCCGCGACAGCGTCACCATCAACTCCGGCGGCGAGAAGATCTTCGTCGAGGAGGTCGAGCGCGCGCTGGCCGAGCACGCCGCCGTGCGCGACGTGGTGGTCGTCGGTCGTCCCTCGGCGCGGTGGGGCAGCGAGGCCGTGGCGGTGGTGCAGCTGCACGCCGGCGCGGAGTGCACGGACGACGAGCTGCTGGCGTCGTGCGCCGAGCACGTCGCGCGCTACAAGGTGCCCAAGCAGGTCGTGCGCGTCGCGAAGGTCGAGCGCTCGCCGTCGGGCAAGGCCGACTACCGCTGGGCGAAGGCGCGGGCGGTCGAGGCGGCCCCGGTCAGCGCGCCGGGCTGACGGACTGCGGGCGGCTACGCGATCTTCTCGAACACCATCGTCGCCTGGATCCGGTCGCCGCCGCCGAGTCCCTTGCTGCCCGAGGCCGCGGTGGTGATCGTGTGCAGGCGGTACCCGAGCGAGGCCTGACGGTTCAGGACGCCCTCCAGCTCGGTGAGGTTGCCCGAACCCGTGCCCCAGAGCTTCTCCTTCAGGATCACGTAGCACATTGCAAAGGCCACGGCGGCATCGGTACCGGGCGCACGATGGAGCGGCAGTCCGGGCTGAGCCCCGTCGCCGACCGCCACGGATTCGTCGCGGTCTACCCGGACGGCCTGTACCGCACCTGGAATGCGGGCGGCTGCTGCGAACGCGCGATGCGCGAGCAGGTCGACGACGTCGGCTTCGTCGAGGACCTGCTCGATTACCTCGCCGAGCGGCTGGCGCTCGATGCGACACGTGTTTACGC
>JBFJKO010000020.1:0-16312 GCA_041634935.1 Nocardioides sp. | reverse complement strand
GGCGCTGGCCAGGGCGGGCGCCCGGATCGTCCTCAACGACCTCCCCGGAGCGGCCGACGAGGCCGCCGACGAGATCAAGGGCCTCGGCGCCGAGGTGTCCATCGTCGAGGGCGACGTGGGGGAGCGCTCGACCGCCGACGCCATGCTGGCTGCCGCGGTCGAGGGGTTCGGCTCCCTGGAGATCGTCGTCAACAACGCCGGGATGACCCGCGACCGGATGCTGTTCAACATGAGCGACGAGGAGTGGGACGCCGTCGTCCACGTGCACCTGCGCGGCCACTTCCTGCTCTCGCGCAACGCCGCGTCCTACTGGCGCTCGCGCTCGAAGGAGCTCGACGCCCCGGTCTACGCCCGCGTGATCAACACCGCCTCGGAGGCGTTCCTCGGCGGCTCGCCCGGCCAGGCCAACTACGCGGCCGCCAAGGCCGGGATCGCCGCGCTCACCCTCTCCACCGCCCGCGGCCTCGGCAAGGTGGGCGTCCGCGCCAACACCATCTGCCCCCGGGCCCGCACCGCGATGACGGCCCAGGTGTTCGGCGAGGACGAGTCCGGCCTCGAGGTCGACCCCTACTCGCCCGAGCACGTCGCGCCGCTCGTGGCCTACCTTGCCTCCCCGGCCGCCGAGTCGATCACCGGCCAGGTCTTCGTGGTGTACGGCGGGATGGTCGCCCTGGTGGCAGCCCCGGTGGTGGAGGAGCGCTTCGACGCCACGGGCGCCGCCTGGACCGCGGCCGACCTCGACGCCCAGCTCGGCGGCTTCTTCGCCGACCGGGACCCCTCGATCGGCTTCGCGGCCGACTCGATCATGAAGCTGACCGCACACGACAGGACGAGGACGAGCTGATGACCGGCAGGCTGGCAGGAAAGGTCGCCGTGGTGACCGGCGGCGCGATGGGCCAGGGGGCGGGCATCAGCCGCGCCTACGTGGCCGAGGGTGCGAAGGTCGTCATCGCCGACGTCGCCAAGGAGGAGGGGCAGGCGCTGGCCGACGAGCTCGGCAGCAACGCGCACTTCTTCCACCACGACGTCAGCGACGAGGCGTCGTGGACCGCACTCGTGACCGACACCCACGACCGGTTCGGCCTGATCGGGATCCTGGCCAACAACGCCGGGATCCTGCGCTTCGGCACGGTCGTCGACATGCCGGCCTCGGAGTACGAGCTGCTCTTCCGGGTCAACCAGCTGGGTCCCTTCCTCGGCATGAAGGCCGTCGTGCCCGACATGAAGCAGCTCGGCGGGGGAGCGATCATCAACGCCTCCTCCACCGAGGGTCTCGGCGGCATGTCGAACCTCGTCGCCTACTGCGGCACCAAGTTCGCCGTGCGCGGGATGACCAAGGGCGCCTCGCACGAGCTCGGTCGTTCCAACATCCGCGTCAACTCGGTGCACCCGGGCATGATCGACACCCCGATGACGCGCGTGCACGGCGGTGACGTGGCCATGGAGTACGGCGCCTCGAAGGTGCCGCTGCGTCGGGTCGGGCACCCCGAGGACGTCGCCCCGCTCTACGTGTTCCTCGGCAGCGACGAGGCGTCCTACATCAACGGCGCCGAGATCGCCATCGACGGAGGGGTCACCGCGACCCACGGCTTCGGTGGCTAAGCAGCGGGGGCAGGTGGTGATGGCGGACGACGAGGTCGACGCCTTCCTCACCGAGCAGCGCTCCTCGACGATCGCGACCCTGGGCCGTAACGGCCAGGTCAACCTCGTCGCCATGTGGTACGACTGGCACGACGGCCACGTGTGGATCGAGACGAAGGCCAAGTCGCAGAAGGTCGTCAACCTGCGTCGCGACCCGCGGATGAGCTTCCTCGCCGAGGCCGGGCACACCTACGACCAGCTGCGTGGCGTGGCGCTCGAGGGCTCGGGCGTGATCATCGAGGACGAGGACGTCGTCTGGGACGTGTGCGTGCGGATCTTCGAGCGCTACAACGCGCCGTACACCGAGGAGATCAAGCCGTTCGTCGAGCTGATGGCGCACAACCGGGTCGTCGTCCGGCTCGACGTCGACCGCACGCGCTCGTGGGACCACCGCAAGCTCGGGCTGCCGGCCATGGAGCTGGGCGGCACCACGGCGGCCTCAGTCTCGTAGGATCATCCCGACGGCCGTCTCGAGGTGCGCGCCGGTCTCGGCCGCACTCGAGCGGCCGGTGACCCAGGCCATCAGGGCGGAGAGCCACACGTCGCCGATGACCCGGGCCACGGCGACGTCCTCGTCGGTCGGCTCGGCGCGCTCGCCGGCCTGACCCGAGTGCATCGCGTGAGTGAGCATCGTGGTGAGCGACATGCCGACGGTGTGGATCTCGGCCGCGACCGAGGAGTCGGCGAACATGAAGGCCCGGGTGAGGGCCTCGGTGAGCTTGGGGTCGCCCTGCAGGCCGCGCGTGGTGCGCTTGAGGACGAAGATGACCCGCTCCGCGGCGGTGTCGCCGGGGATGTCGCCCATCTGCCTGATGAGCGCCTCGTTGCGGTCGAACTCGCGCGCCAGGGCCGAGACGAGCAGGTGGATCTTGGAGGGGAAGTAGCGGTAGAGCGTGCCGAGCGCCACCTCGGCCTTGTCGGCGACGGCGCGCATCTGGACGGCGTCGAAACCGCCGTCCGAGGCGAGCTCGAACGTCGCGTCGAGGATCCGTTTGCGGCGCTCGCGCTGGGCGGTGGAGCCGAGGTCCTCGACGGCCAGCGAGTTGGTGGTGCTCATGGGGACGGGACCTCTCCTGAGGATGAGGAAGCAAGACCCTGTCTTACTCCCGGGAATTCGCCGCTAGGCTATCAACTTGTGGTCCATCATAGGAACACGTTCTAGTTCTGTCCGGCCCGGCGCGTCTCGCACACGGAGTCGCAGTCATCTTCAGTCCGATGAGAGAGGTCGTGCCGTATGCGCATCGCCATGCTGTCCTACCGCAGCAAGCCCCACTGTGGTGGCCAGGGGATCTACCTGCGCCACCTGAGCCGCGAGCTGGTGGCCCTGGGCCACAGCGTCGAGGTCTTCTCCGGCCAGCCCTACCCGGTGCTCGACGAGGGCGTCGTGCTCACCAAGGTGCCGAGCCTGGACCTCTATCGCGAGCCCGACCCGTTCCGCGTGCCCAAGCTGCGCGAGTTCCGCGACCGGATCGACGTCGAGGAGTTCCTGACGATGTGTCTGGCCGGGTTCCCCGAGCCGAAGACCTTCAGCAGCCGGATCTCGCGGATCCTCTCCGAGCGTGCCGGCGACTTCGACATCGCCCACGACAACCAGGTGCTCGGCTCGGGCATGCTCGACATCGAGGGCTACGGGCTGCCCCTCATCACCACGCTCCACCACCCGATCAGCTTCGACCGGCGCATCGACCTCGCCCAGACGCGCAACCCGTGGCGCAAGCTCACGCTGCGTCGCTGGTACGGCTTCCTGCGCATGCAGGCGCGCGTGGCCCGGCAGGCCCGCTGGATCCTCACGCCGTCGGAGACGTCGAAGAAGGACATCGCCAAGGACTTCGGCGTGGACCCCGCGAAGATGCAGGTCATCCTGCTCGGCGTGGACGACATGTTCGTGCCGCCGACCACGCCCCGCGTGCCCGGCCGGATCATGGCCATGGCCAGTGCCGACGCCCCGATGAAGGGGATCATCACGCTGCTGGAGGCCTTCGCCAAGCTGCGCACCGAGCGTGACGCCGAGCTCGTGCTCGTCACCAAGCCGCAGCCCGGGGGCCGCACCGAGAAGGTCATCGAGCGGCTCGGCATCGGCGCCCACGTGCGCTTCGTCAGCGGCATCACCGACGAGGAGCTGGTCACCCTGATGGGCTCGGCCGAGGTGGCCTGCGTGCCGTCGCTCTACGAGGGCTTCTCGCTGCCCACCGCCGAGCTGATGGCGTGCGCCACCCCGCTGGTCGTCTCGCGGGCCGGGGCGATCCCGGAGGTCGTGGGCCCCGACGGGCTCTGCGCCGACCTGGTCACCCCCGGTGACGTGGGCGAGCTCAAGCAGGCCCTCGAGCAGATGCTCGACGACCCCGAGCGTCGCGCCCGCATGGGCGCGGCCGGCCGCGCCCGGGTGCAGGAGATGTTCAGCTGGCGCGCCGTCGCCAAGACCGTCGTCGAGGCCTACGAGGCCGTCATCGACGACTTCCGATCCGACCAGAACCGTAAGGACTCCATCTGATGCTCACCGTCGACTTCGACCGACTCGGCCTCCGCGCCGGCGACCGCGTCCTGGACATGGGCTGCGGTGCCGGTCGCCACGCGTTCGAGATGTACCGCCGCGGCGCCGACGTGGTGGCCTTCGACATGGACGCCGACGAGCTGTCGGGCGTGCGCGACCTCTTCCGCGCCATGGCCGACGCCGGTGAGGTGCCGGACGGCGCCGAGGCCGACGTCAAGCAGGGCGACGCGCTCTCGCTGCCGTTCGCCGACGGGGAGTTCGACCGCATCGTCGCCGCCGAGGTGCTCGAGCACATCCACGCCGACGTCGACGCCATCAAGGAGCTGGTGCGCGTCCTGCGCCCGGGCGGCACGCTCGCGATCTCCGTGCCGCGCTGGCTCCCCGAGGTGCTCAACTGGAAGCTGAGCGACGACTACCACAACGCCGAGGGCGGCCACATCCGCATCTACACCGACCACGAGCTGATCGACAAGGTCACCAAGGCCGGCCGCTTCAACGACGGCACGCCCGGCGAGGCGATGGTCTTCGAGGGCAAGGACTACGCCCACGGCCTGCACGCGCCGTACTGGTGGATCAAGTGCGCGGTCGGCGTCGAGAACGACAACCACCCGCTCGCCCGCGCCTACCACAAGCTCCTGGTGTGGGAGATCATGAAGCAGCCCCTCGCCCTGCGCCTGGCCGGCAAGGTCCTCGACCCGATGATCGGCAAGTCGATGGTGCTCTACTTCCGCAAGCCGCTCCCGGGCGCCGTGGCGGGAACGGCCACCGATGACTGAGCCGCTTCCCTACGTGCGCGACGTCCTCACCGAGGCCCAGGTCGCGCTCACCGCGCAGTCCATTGCCTCCATGCAGGAGCCGTGTGGCGCCATCCCGTGGACGGTCGGCGAGCACGTCGACATCTGGAACCACGTCGAGGCCGCCATGGCGCTGCTCGTCGGCGGTCAGGTCGAGGCTGCCGAGCGCGCCTACGACTGGATCCCCACGATGCAGCGCGCCGACGGCTCGTGGCCGATGAAGATCGTCGCCGGCGAGGTCGAGGACGCGCGCGGTGAGGTCAACATGAGCGCCTACTTCGCCGTCGGGCTCTGGCACCACTGGCTGGTGCGTCACGACATCGCCTACGTCGTCAAGCACTGGCCCTCGGTGCGGGCGGGTCTCGACTGGGTCGTCTCCCAGCAGCTGCCGTTCGGTGGCATCAGGTGGACCCCGACCGAGGACTTCGCCCTGCTGGCCGGCTCGTCGAGCATCTACCAGTCGCTGCGCGCCGGGGTGGCGCTCGCCGAGCTCCTCGACGACCCGCAGCCCGAGTGGGAGCTCGCCGGCGGCCGGCTCGGCCACGCGATCCGCGAGCACCGCGACCTGTTCGAGGACAAGTCGACCTACTCGATGGACTGGTACTACCCCGTCCTCGGCGGCGCCGTCCGCGGCGAGGCCGCCCTCGAGATGCTCGCGCCGCGCTGGGACGACTTCGTCGTGCCGGGGATGGGCATCCACTGCGTCGACACCAACCCCTGGGTCACCGGTGCCGAGACGTGCGAGCTCGCGATGGCGCTGGACGCCGTCGGCGACCACAAGCGCGCGCTCGACCTGCTCGCCGACATGCAGCTGATGCGTGACCGCGAGGACGGCGCCTACTGGACCGGCTGGGTCTACGAGGGCGAGATCAAGGACGTCTACTGGCCGGTCGAGCACACGACCTACACCGCAGCCGCGGTGATCCTGGCCGTCGACGCCCTGGGGGAGACCTACGGACACTCCTCGCCGGGCTCGGGCATCATGCGGGGCACGTCGCTCGCCCCGCACTTCGACGAGATCGCGCTCGAGTGCGGGTGTGAGTCGGTGGTCGTCGGCTAGCCGACGGGGTCGCCTGCGTCGCCGCTCGTGCGGCGCAGGACCCTCATCGACCCGACCGTCTCCACCTCGGTGAACGCGCCGCTCTCGAGCGCGCGCAGGAACACGTGGTACGGCGCCTGGCCGCCGTCCTGGGGACGCTCGAACACGTCGTGGATGACGAGGTGGCCGCCGGGCATCACCCAGGGCGCCCAGCCGGAGTAGTCGTTCTGGGCGTGCTCCTCGGCGTGCCCGCCGTCGATGAAGACCAGGCTGAGCGGCGTGCGCCAGTGCGCGCTGACCGTGGTGCTGCGGCCGATGACCGCCACCACCTGGTCCTCGAGTCCCGCGGCGGCGATGGTGCGCCGGTAGACCGGCAAGGTGTCCATCAGGCCGATGTCGGGGTCGACGAGGCTGGCGTCGTGGTGCTCCCAGCCGGCCTGGTTCTCCTCCGAGCCCCGGTGGTGGTCGACGGTGAAGGCGACGCCGCGCGACCCGGTGCCGCCGCCGTGCACGCGCACGGCGGCGCCGAGGATGATGGCCGACTTCCCGCAGTAGGTGCCGACCTCGAGGAGAGGTCCGTGCGGCGCGCGCTCGGCCGCGACGCGGTAGAGAAGGGCGCCCTCGTCGTCGGGCATGAAGCCCTTGGCGGCGGTGGCGTGGGCGAGAAGGTCGGCAGGCATGTCGGACACGGCGTCAGCCTAGTAGGATTGGAACACGTTCTAGTTTTGAGGATGGGTTCTATGTCGATCGGCATCACCGATGAGCACGTCGAGCTGGCGTCGAGCCTGCGCAAGTGGGGGTCCTCCCTGGCCGGGGTCGAGGTCGCCCGTGCCGTGGAGAGCGAGGCGGGCGCGGCCTTCGACGACTGCTGGAAGGCCGCGGTCGAGATGGGGGTGGCCACGATCGGGCTCCGGGAGACGGCAGGCGGGGGAGGCGGCACGCCCCTCGACGTGGCCGTGGCCCTGGAGGCCTGCGCGCACGAGCTCGTGCCGGGCCCGCTGCTGGGAGCAGCGGTCGCGGCTCACCTGCTGAGCGACGTCGACGCCCTCGCTCCCGGTCTTGCCGACGGCAGCGTGGTCGTCGGGCTCTCCCTGGACGCCTCCCTCACCAGCGTCTGGGACCTCCCGACGGCCACGCACCTCCTGCTGCCTGACGCCGACGACCGCTGGTCCGTGGTCCCCGCCGCGTCCGCGACGGTGACCCCGGGGCTCGGGCTCGACCTCACCCGCCGCTTCGGCTCGGTCGTGCTGTCCGGCGGAGTCGGTGACGCGGCGATCGACGTGCCGGGCCTGACGGGCGACCTCGTGCGCCGTACGGCGGTGACGTTCGCGGCGGCGGAGGCGGCAGGCATCGCGCGCTGGTGCCTGGCGACCGCCGTCGACTACGCGAAGGTGCGCGAGCAGTTCGGTCAGAAGATCGGCGCCTTTCAGGCGATCAAGCACCTGTGTGCCGAGATGCTCGAGACCGCCGAGTCCGTCACCGCGGTCGCGTGGGACGCAGCCAGCGCTGCGCAGTCGGCCGACGACGAGCAGTGGGCCTTCGCCGTCGACGTCGCCGCCGCCGTGGCCCTCGACGGCGCGGTGGCCAACGCCAAGACCTGCATCCAGGTGCTGGGGGGCATCGGCTTCACCTACGAGCACGACGCCCACCTCTACCTGCGTCGGGCGCTGTCGTTGCGGGCGCTGCTCGGCGACGCCGACGCGGCGGCCCTGCGGCTCACCGAGCGCACCGTCGCCGGCGCCCGGCGTCGCATCGACGTCGACCTCGCCGGTCGTGACGACGCCGTGCGCTCCGACGTGCGTCGTCAGGTCCAGGAGATCGCCGCTCTCGACGGCGACGACCGCCGCGCGGCCCTGGTCGACAGCGGCTACCTCGTGCCGCACTGGCCGGCTCCGGCCGGCCTGGCCGCCGACCCGGTGAGCCAGATCGTCATCGACCAGGAGCTGGCCGCGGCAGGCGTCGAGCGCCCCGACATCGTCATCGCGGGTTGGGCGCTGCCGACGATCCTCGAGCACGGCACCGACGAGCAGCGCGAGCGCTTCGTGCGTCCCTCGCTCCTCGGAGACCTGGTGTGGTGCCAGCTTTTCTCCGAGCCGGGCTCGGGCTCGGACCTGGCCTCCCTGCGCACCCGCGCCGTCAAGGTCGACGGCGGCTGGCGGTTGTCGGGTCAGAAGGTCTGGACGTCGGTCGCGGAGCGCGCCGACTGGGGCATCTGCCTGGCCCGCACCGAGCCGGACGCCCCCCAGCACAAGGGCATCAGCTACTTCCTCGTCGACATGAAGAACTCGCCCGGGATCGACGTCCGGCCCCTGCGCGAGATCACCGGCGAGGCCCTGTTCAACGAGGTCTTCCTCGACGACGTCTTCGTGCCCGACGACTGTCTCGTCGCGGGTCGCGGTGACGGGTGGCGCCTGGCCCGGACGACGCTCGCCAACGAACGAGTCGCCATGGCGAGCAGCCGGCTCAGCAAGAGCACGGAGCGGGCGGTGTCGCTGGCCTCGTCGCTCGAGCTGAGCGCGGCCGAGCGGGTGCGGGTCGGCCACAGCGTGGCGCTGGCGACCGTGTGCTCGCTGCTCGGCGTGCGCACGGTGCTCCGGTCGCTGACCGGCAGCGGGCCGGGGGCGGAGTCGGCGGTCGCCAAGCTGCTCGGCGTCCGCAACCGTCAGGACGGGTCCGAGCTCGTGGTCGAGCTGCAGGGCACCGGGCTGGTCAACCCGTCGCCGGAGCTGAGGGCCGACGTGTGGGAGATGCTCAACACCCGGTGCCTCTCCATCGCGGGCGGCACCACGCAGATCCTGCGCAACGTCGCGGGGGAGCGGATCCTGGGACTACCACGCTGACGCGGCAGGCAACTTGAGGCAGAAGCGGGAGCCCGTCGGCACGTTGGGCTCGTGCCAGACCCGCCCGCCGTACGCTGACGCCATCGTCGCCGCGATCCACAGCCCGAGACCGGTGCCCGTGGGGCGCCCGTCGGCGTGGTCCCCGCCGAAGCGCTCGAACAGCGCGCCCACGTCCTTCTCGGGCACCCCGGGGCCGTGGTCGGTGACCACGACCAGCGTCTGGTGGCCGAGCGTCGCGGCGCTCACCGTGATGGGGGATCCGCCGTGCTTGAGGGCGTTGCGCACGAAGTTGCCGATGATCGACCAGCAGTGCGTCGCGTCGATGTGGACCGTGACCCCCGCGGAGATCTGCACTTCCACCTCAGCGGCGCGCTGACCCAGGTCGGGCAGGTGCTCCAGCACGAGGTCGAGAAGCACCTGCGGCGTCGGGTGCGGCTCGAAGACGCCGTTCTCGACGCGACTCGCGTCGAGGTAGCTCTTCAGGTGCAGGGCCATACCGCTGGCCGCGCGCTCGAGGCGGGAGAGCCGGGCGCGGCGCTCGTCGTCGTCGGAGGTGTCCCACGTCTCGCGCATCATGGTCAGGCCCGCGGAGATGCCGGCCACCGCGTTGCCGAGCTCGTGGTAGGTCACCGAGAGGGCGTCGTCGAGCCGGGCGAGCTGGTCGGACACCGAGCTGTCGGCGACCGTCGCGCTGGGCCGGAGGGTCACCGCCCAGACCTCGGCCCCGGCGAAGTCGCTGCCGGCGTAGCGGGCGACCCGCATGTCGACCGACTGCACGACTCCCTCACGGTCGACGATCTCGACGACCTGCGAGAGGTCCTCGCCGATCGGGAGCCCGAACGGACGCCCGACGAGCGAGCGCTCGTCGGTGCCGATCAGGTGGCGTGCGGCCAGGTTGTCGTAGCGCACGATGCCGTCGGCGTCGACGACGAGCACCCCGCTGAGCCGGCGCTCGACCTGGATCAGGCTCGTGGGCGACACCGGACGACCACGCCCCTGCTGCGTGGTCACCGGAGCCCGCCGTCCGCGTCGAACATCTGCGAGACGATCTCCAGGTCCGGGCTGGCCTCGGCGACGCTGCGCGGCGCACCGGAGAGGATGCCGGTGACCCCGCGGAAGGGCCCCCCGATCTGCATGCCCGACCCGTCCACGGTGAACTCGTGGATCCGCTTGTCGTGGGTCGAACCGCGCAGCTTGAGGACGGCGAAGCCGCGACGGATCTCGCCACCCATCTCGACGTAGCGCAGGAGGATGATCATGTCGGTCAGCGTGGAGATGTGAGCCTCGGTCAGCGACTCGCCGCCGAGCAGCGTGCGCGCCGTCGCCGTCATCAGGGACGCGATCTGGCGGTGCTTGATGAACGACGTGAGGCCGATCAGGAACTCGCGGAAGCTGCGCTCGGTGGAGATGCGCTCGAGGGCACTGAGGCTGTCGATCGCGATCCTCGTCGGCTGGTACTCGTCGACCGCGTTCATGATCGCCACGAGGTGGTCCTCGAGCGAGCGCATCTCCGGGTAGATCGCCTCGATCCGTAACGTGCCGGCCTCCTCGAGGGCGACGAAGTCGCGGCCCCAGCCCGCAGCGTTGCGGAACAGCTGCGCCCGGCTCTCCTCGAAGGAGAAGATGAGCGAGCGCTCACCGCGACTCGCGCCGCCGTCGACGAACTCGGTGACCAACAACGTCTTGCCCGTGCCGGTGGCGCCCGAGACCAGGCTGATGGAGTCGCGGAACATGCCGCCGGCGCACATCTCGTCGAGCGCATCGAGCCCGGAGTGGATCCGGATCGTCGACGACTCGGCGTCGAGTGCGGTGCCCTCCAGCGTGAGGACCACGAGCCCCTGGCCCGGCAGGATCGTCACCGGGAACTCACCGGTCAGGTGGTCGACCCCACGCATCTTGAGCACCTCGAGGGTACGGCGTCGGGCCTCCTCGGCCAGCGTGTTGCGGAGCACGAGCACGTTGTCGCAGACGTACTCCTCGACGCCGAAGCGGGCGATCTCGCCCTGCTCCTGCGCGCGCTCGTTGGTCAGGATCGAGGTCACCTTCATGGCTCGCAGGGCGTTGGAGACGCGCAGCATCTCCCGCCGCACGATGTGGGCGTCGTCGTAGCGGGTCATCAGCGCGCCGAGCGAGTCGATGGCGACCCGGGTGGCCCCGGTGGTGGTGACCGCGTGCCTGATCCGGGCGATGAGGGCCGAGAAGTCGAAGGCGCCGACGACCTCCTCCTCGATCCCGGGGTCGTAGGTGGCGTCGACGAACGTCCACGTGCCGTCGGCCTCGTGGCCGGAGATGGCGAAGCCGAGCGACTCGGCGTTCTCCCGGATGCTGTCGGGGGTCTCCTCGCACGTGACGAAGACGGCGGACTCGTCGTGGTCGCGGATCCCGCCTACGAGGTACTGCATGGCGAAGATCGTCTTGCCGCTGCCGGCGGTGCCGGTGACGAGCGTGGTCCGGCCGATCGGCATGCCCCCGCGCAGGATCTGGTCGAGTCCTGGATGACCGGTGGGGACCTTGACGATGACAGGCTTCTGGTCGGTCGCAGTCATGAGGCGGTCTCGTCTCGTGTGTCGGGGGCGTGGAGGTCGATGGCTGCGGCCAGGCGCGCGAGGTCGTTGAAGTCACCGACCGCGCGTCGCTGGGGGAGCGGCTGCATCCGCATCACCATGGGGGTGGCCAGCACGAAGGCGGCCTCGGCGAGGTCGGGTCGCTCGAGCACGTCGATGACCTCGATCTTGTGCGCGTCCGGGATCGCCCGTTGGCACAGGAGCGTGAGGTTGCTGATGGCTCGTGAGGAGCGAGGCGACTCGCCGGCGACGAACAGCCTGAAGTGGTGGGTCCCCCCCGAGCCTCCCGCGTCTGTCTCGCAGGAGGGCAGACCGGTGCTCATCCCAGGCCGGAGCGCTGGTCGCGCAGGGCGCGATCGCGGTACCGGTCCGAGAGATGGCCCAGGACCTCGATGAGGACGAGCTGGGCGGCGAGGATGACGGCCTCGGTCCGGAGCTGGTTCTGGCCGCGGCTCAGGTGGTGGACCGCGGACACATGGAGGTCGGCCACCTCGCGCGCCGTCACCGCGGCGTCCCTGAGGTCTCCGGCGAGCTCGAGGGCGCGCTCCCCCACCTCGAGGTAGACGACCTTGCCGCGCTCCTCGATGCGGTCGAGGATCAAGGCGCGGTACGTCGCCTGCAGCGAGTCGTCGTCTGCTCGACGCTCGTCGTCGGGGACGCTGTGCAGTGTGCGGTGCTCAGTCATGGTCGTGGTACCTCCTGATCCGCACACTTCCAGCGCGGCGTGAGGAAAGCATTTGCGTACGACGGTCCGGCGTGAGGAAGGTGTGAAGAAGCAGGAACGCTATCCTCGACGCGAGGGCGGGCGAGCACGTGTCCGGGATGCCCCGCTGAGGTGGAAGGTTCGGATCGCATGGCAGTGGTACTCGTCGCCGAGGACGACCCGGACGTCCACGTCCTGCTCGAGATGCTGCTGATGGCGGCCGGGCACACCACGATGATGGTGCGCGACGGCGCCGCGGCTCTCGAGGTGCTCGAGTCGTCGCCCGAGATCGACCTGGTCCTGCTCGACGTCGCGATGCCGGGGGAGGTCGACGGGCTAGGCGCCACGCGTGCGATCCGCTCGCGGCCGGCGACGGCCGACCTGCCGGTGCTCCTGCTCAGTGCCCGCTCCCAGCAGGTGCACATCCAGCAGGGCCTGGCCGCCGGGGCGAACGACTACGTGGTCAAGCCCTTCGACACCGATGCTCTCCTGGCCACGATCACGTCGTTGCTCGAGCGTCCCGCCGGCTGACGCCCGGCAGCTCCACCCGCACGGTCGTGCCGGTCGCGATCGACGACTCGACGTGCACCGAGCCGCCGTGCTCCTCGACGACGCTGCGCACGATGCCGAGCCCGAGTCCGGTGCCCTGGACCGCGCCCTGGACCGCGCTGGGGCTGCGGAAGAACGGCTCGAAGAGGCGGGTGAGGTCCTCGGGGCTGATGCCGATGCCGTTGTCGCGCACCTCGAGCACCGCCACGTCGTCGCGCTCGGGGTCGACGGCGACGAGGACCTCGACGTTCCCGTCGTCGGGCGTGAACTTCACGGCGTTCGAGACGAGGTTCTCCACCACCCGCTCGAGGCCCTCGCTGTCGCCGATGACCTGGACGGGGCTGCCCTCGGGCAGGTGGGTGACCACGGCGAGGTCGCGACCCCACCTCAGGTGGCTGACGTTGCCGATCGCGCGCTGGACGACGGCGCACAGGTCCACCGGGTCGGTGAGCCGGCGGGTGCCGGCGGACTCGACCCGTGAGGCGGTGAGGACGTTCTCGATCAGGCTCATGAGCCGTCGCGCACCGCGGTCGACCCGGCCGAGCATCTGCACCTGCGTCTCGTTGACGGGGCCGGTGACCCCTTGGGCGAGCAGGTCGGTGAATCCGATGATGCTGGTGATCGGCGTGCGGAGCTCGTGGCTCACGGTCGCGAGGAACTCCGACTTGGTGCGGTCGAGCTCCTCGAGACGGGACACGGCTTCCTGCTCGCGCTCCAGCGCGGTGCGCAGGAGGTCGTGCTCCTTCTGGCGGGCCGTGATGTCCTCGGCGACCGCGAGGTAGCCGATCACCGTGCGGTCGGCCTCGCGCAGGGGGCTGAGGTGCACGTTGACCCGCACCGGGCTGCCGTCGTCGCGACGCCACGTCCAGTCGCTCCGGTCGGGAAGCCCGGTGGTGCGCGCGCGGTCGACCAGTGCGTCGAAGGCGCTGGGTGCGTCGGTCGCGAGCACGCGACCCCGCAGGCCCGCGGGGTCGTAGAGGTCGGTGAGCAGTCGACGTCGGCACAGGGCGCGGGTGGTGGTCGAGAGCATCCGCGCGGCTCCCTGGTTGGCGTAGGTCACCGCGCCCTCGACGTCGCAGGCGACGATGGCGGTGCCGGTGGTGGCAGCGAGCAGCGCCTCGGTGAAGTCGCGCTCGCGCTCCAGCGCCTGGCTGGCGAGGCGGGCGTCGGTGAGGTCGACGAGCTGCGCCACGATCAGGTTGCCCGACGACGTGTCCGGCACCCACGACAGCGCCAGCCGCACGCACCGGGACCGTGGTGTGTCGAGCCAGAGCTCGTCCTCCCACCCGAAGATCTCTCCGGCGAGCATCCGGTCGACCGCACCCGTGACCGCCGCGCGGTGCGGGCCGAGGCCGGCGGTCCAGTCGGTGCCGATGATCCTGTCGGGGCTCACCTGGAGCAGGTCGGCCGCCGGCGGGTTGATGTCGAGCACGACCAGGCCCTCGGCGGAGGGACGCACCATGACCATGCCGATGATCGACTCGGCCAGCCCGCGACGATAGGTCTCGCGACTGGCCAGCGCCTCCTCGAGCGCGGCCGCGCGTTGGTTGAGGGCGATCGAGAACGGGAGCGCGAGGAGCGCGATGACGACGATGTCGAGCTGGACCAGGGCACCCATCGTCGCGGGGGAGAGCCCTGCCGAGGCGAACGGCCCGCCGCCCTGGGCGGTCAGGACGGTCACCATCACGCCGACCGCCACTGACACGACCGCCTGGCTCCGCAGGGTGAGGATGTGCGCGCCGACGACGAGGAACACGAACGGCACGAACGCGATCGGCAGGTCCTGACCGATCGAGTGGACGACGCCGAAGACCGTCACCGTGACGACGGCCTGGGCCACCTGCGCCGGCCTCGACCAGCCGCGTTGCCGGGTGGACTCCGGGTCGGTGAGGAGCAGCAGCAGGGGGAGCACCAGCACCTGCGACGCCCCGTGCGAGGCCATCACGTCGAGCATGGTCTCGAGGAAGGCGCCGCCCAGCACCTGGTGGACCACGACGCCGGCGAGGCTGCCGGCCACCGCGGCCCCGATGATGCCCGCCACGAGGAGGCGGCCGAAGTCCTCGCTGGTGCGCAGCCAGGGTCGCGCTCGCAGCGCCCCGAGCGCCAGCGCGACGGCCAACGCCTCGGACGCGTTGACGACGCCGAAGAGCAGCGAGACCACGTCGTCGCGGCCGCCGGCCATGTTGGCCAGCGCGGTGACGCCGGCCAGGGCCGGCACGTAGACGAACCACGAGCGCGGTGCGGTGAGCACCAGCAGCCCGGACGCCGCACCGGCTGCGGGCCACCAGGAGGCGACACCGGACCCGGCGGGGGCGAAGGCGACGGCGCCGACACAGAGCCCGAAGATGGCCAGCAGTGCGAGCGCGCCGCCTCGCACGTGCGCCGTCCGACGGACGTCTGTCACGGAGCCCTCTTCCTCTTCGGTGGCCGAGATGAACACTCTGCCCGTTCGTGCGTCGCGGGCGCATGAGGGTCGGCTCGCCCGTCATGAAGAATATGTGAGGAATCGGCTGCCCTATGCTCGGCCCCATGATCCGGGTGCTCGTGATTGACGATGACGTCCAGCTCACGCGAGCACTGTCAGCGGCCCTGGAGCGTGACGGCTTCGAGTGCGCGGTGGCCTCCGACGCCACGACCGGGATGGAGCAGGTCGCCCTGGGCAGCCCCGACCTCGTGGTGCTCGACCTCAGGCTTCCCGACGAGGACGGCGTCGACGTCGTACGGCGACTGCGCTCGTGGACCGACGTCCCGATCCTGATCCTCTCGGGGGTCAGCGACAAGAGCCGTCGGGTCGACGCGCTGGACGCCGGGGCCGACGACTTCCTCCAGAAGCCGTTCGGGCTCGAGGAGCTGAGCGCGCGGATGCGGGCGATCGTGCGCCGGGCCCAGGGCTCCTCCGAGCACCGGTCGCCGCGGATGGTCTTCGCCGACCTCGAGATCGACCTGACGGCGCACACCGTGCACCGCAGCGGCGAGGAGGTGCGGCTGACCCCGAAGGAGTGGCGCCTGCTCGAGGAGTTCGTCTCCCACCCCGGCCGGCTGCTCACGCACGCGTGGCTGCTCCAGGAGGTCTGGGACGACGGGTACGGCGACGAGACCCGCGCCGCGCTGCGCGCCCACGTGCGCACGCTGCGCGCCAAGCTCGGTGACGACGCCACCAACGCGCGCTTCCTGCGCACCGACAGCGGCTCCGGCTACCGGTGGATCGCCGAGGAGGCCGTGCCGGAGGAGCAGCCCGCGGGCTCGGCCCCGCCCCCGCGCACCGGTGCGACCGGCGAGGCCGAGGCCGACACGGCACGGATCGCGGCCCTGGCCACCGGCGACCTGACCCACGAGCTCAACAACGCCCTGACCGCGCTCCGGCTCGCCTCGCGCCTGCTCCGGCCCGAGCCGGCCGCTGACGGCGCGGAGAGCCCGGCGATGTCGGTCGCGCTGCGCGTCGACGAGGTGCTCGACCGCGTCACCCGGCTCGCGGTCGAGCTGGAGAAGCGCTCTCACCCCGCCTGAGGTCCTCGCTCCGCCTGGGACGACTCGCTCAGCTCGTCTCGGTGGTCGAGGCCGGCGCGCCAGGTGGTCCAGTGCCAGTGCTGGTAGCGGTCGATCGCCCGCACCACGTGGGCCGAGCGGATCGACGGGAAGATGTCGAAGGCGTGCTGGGCGCCGGGCAGCTCGGCGTAGACCACGCTCGCGG
>JBFJKO010000019.1:0-16512 GCA_041634935.1 Nocardioides sp. | reverse complement strand
GGTGAAGCCGGTGCGGCGCGCCTCGACGACCACCTCGGCGAGGTAGTCGCGGATGCCGCCGAAGGTCTCGAAGTACTCGTCCATCATCACCCGCGCCTCGCTCGGCACGATCCCGAGCTGGCCGCTGAGGCCGAAGGCCGAGAGCCCGTAGGCGAGGCCGTAGTTCATCGCCTTGATCTTGGCGCGCATCTCGACGGTCACGTCGTCGGCGTCGACCTCGAAGACCCGCGACGCCGTGATCGAGTGGAAGTCGTGACCCGACCGGAACGCCTCGATGAGCAGCTCGTCGCCCGAGAGGTGGGCCATGATGCGCATCTCGATCTGGCTGTAGTCGGCGGTCATCAGGCACTCCTGGCCCTCGCCGACGACGAAGCCCTCACGGATGCGCCGACCGGCCTCGGTGCGCACGGGGATGTTCTGCAGGTTGGGGTCGGTCGACGACAGCCGCCCGGTCGCCGCGATGGTCTGGTTGAAGGTGGTGTGGATGCGACCGTCGCCCGCCACGGTCTTGAGCAGCCCGTCGATCGTCTGGCGCAGCCGGATGACGTCGCGGTGGCGCAGCAGGTGCTCGAGGAACGGGTGCTCGGTCTTGGCGTAGAGCGACTGCAGCGCGTCGGCGTCGGTGGTGTAGCCGGTCTTGGTGCGCTTGGTCTTCGGCATCCCGAGCTCGTCGAACAGCACCACCTGCAGCTGCTTGGGCGAGCCGAGGTTGATCTCCTTGCCGATGGTCGCGTAGGCCGCCTGCGCGGCGTCGCGCACCTCGGTGTCGAACTGCGCCGACAGCTGCTCGAGGTGCTCGACGTCGACGGCGATGCCGACCTGCTCGAGGCGCGTCAGCAGGCTCACCAGCGGCAGCTCGACCTCGGCGAGCAGCCGGGTGCCGCCGTGCTCCTCGATGGCCTCGTCGAGCGCGTCGGCGAGGTCGAGGACCGCGCGCGCCTGCAGCATCGCCGTGGCCGGGACGGCCTGGCCGTCGTCGAAGAGAGCACCCTGCTCGGCGGCCTCCTCCTGCTTGAGCTCGCGCTTGAGGTAGCGCAGCGTCAGGTCGGCGAGGTCGTAGGAGCGCTGGTCGGGACGCACCAGATAGGCGGCGAGCGCGGTGTCGGAGACGACGCCGGCGAGGGTCCAGCCGTGCGCGGCCAGCGCCAGGGCGGGGCCCTTGGCGTCGTGCAGGACCTTGGGTCGGGTGGGGTCGGCGAGCCAGGCCGCCAGCGCGGCGTCGTCGCCCGGACCGAGGTCGGCGGTGTCGAGGTAGGCCGCACGGCCGTCACCGGTGGCCAGCGCGATCGCCTCGACCTGCCCGGTGCCGGAACCCCAGGTGCCGCGGACGTAGACGCCGATCCGGTCGGTCCCGACAGCCGCGAGCCAGGGGCCCACGGCACCTGCCGCGAGCTCGGCGCCGTCGAGGTCGAAGCCGCTGCCGTCGAGGTCCTCCTCGCTCTCGAGGGAGTCGAAGAGGCGGTCGCGCAGCACGCGGAACTCCAGGCCGTCGAAGAGGGTGTGGACCTCCTGACGGTCCCACGGACGCAGCGCCATCTCGGAGGGCAGCAGGTCGAGCTCGAGGTCGCGGACCAGCGCGTTGAGACGCCGGTTGCGCATCACGTCGCCGAGGTGGGCCCGCAGCGCCTCACCCTTCTTGCCCGTGATCTGGTCGGCGTGCGCGATGACGTTGTCGAGACCGTCGTACTGGTTGATCCACCGGGCAGCGAAGCCCGGCCCGACCCCCGGGACGCCGGGAAGGTTGTCGGAGGTCTCCCCCACGATCGCCGCGAGCTCGGGGTAGCGGTGCGGCGGGACGCCGTACTTGGCCTCGACCGCCTCGGGCGTCATCCGTGCGAGGTCGGAGACCCCGCGCATGGGGTAGAGCACGGTGGAGTGCTCGGTGACGAGCTGGAGGGAGTCGCGGTCGCCGGTGAGGACGAGCACCTCCATGTCGTCGGCGAGCGCCTGGGTCACGAGGGTGGCGATGATGTCGTCGGCCTCGAAGCCGGGCTTCTTCAGGTACGGGATCCGCAGCGCGTCGAGGACCTCCTCGATGAGCGGCAGCTGGCTCCCGAACTCGTCGGGGGTCTTGTTGCGCTTGGCCTTGTACTCGGAGTACTCCTCCATGCGGAACGTCTGGCGCGAGACGTCGAAGGCAACCGCGACGTGGGTCGGCTGCTCGTCACGGAGCACGTTGATGAGCATCGAGGTGAAGCCGTAGACCGCGTTGGTGAACTGTCCGGTCGTCGTCGAGAAGTTCTCCACGGGGAGGGCGAAGAAGGCGCGGTAGGCCAACGAGTGACCGTCCAGCAGCAGCAGTCTCGGGCGGGTCGGGGCGGTCTCGGCACTCACGCGCGTCACCCTAGATGACGGCGCCGACGCCGGACCCCGGCCGGGTCAGCCCGCCGCGCGCGAGCGACGCATCGAGCGTCGGGCCGCGATCACCCGCGTCGCGGCGCGCCCGTTGCCGCTCGCGACGGTCAGCCCCGGGCGCTGTCCGCGGAGGCGCGCGCGGACGGCCGGGACGGAGGCGAGCCGGTAGGTCGCCTGCGCGCTGAACCCCAGACGAGCCATGAACCGGTTCGAGTCGCGGGCCCCCGGCGTGACGGCCGTGCCGAGCGTGGCGATGCCGTGCTGCTCGGCGAAGCCGAGGGCGGCCTCCATCAGCGCGTGGCCGACGCCGTGACGGCGCAGGTCGGGCACGACGGTGGGCGAGACCACGCGGACCGTCGGCTCGAGGTTGAGCGAGGAGACCGTGTCGACCTCGAGGAGCACCGCGCCGGCGGGACGGCCGTCGTACTCGGCGACGACGACCCGCTGCACCGGGGAGTGCTCGACGCGCAGGAGGAGTGCGGTCAGGTCAGCGACCTGGACGCCGGGCTCGGCACGGCGCAGGCTCGACGACCACAGCTCGGCCAAGAAATCCAGGTCCCCGAGGACGGCGTCACGCACCACCACCTGCGAGCGACCCATCGCGCCACCTTGCTTCTGCCGGTGCCCCGTGGAGCACGCCTGACCCCCGTGCCGACCACTGTGGGGTCGCGGGACGGGGGGCACACTACGCTCGGCCGGGCCCTCCTGTCCTCCCCGCCTTGTTGTCCGCCCTGTTCCCGCCCTGTTCCCCGCCCCTCTCCCAGCCCGGATTGCGAGCCACGCAGATGTTCCCCGGAGTCGGCACCGCCGTGAACGTCGCGACCGTGCTGGTCGGCGCGGTGCTGGGCAAGGTGCTGGGCAACCGGCTGCCCGAGCGCACCCGCGACCTGGTCACCGACGGCCTCGGCCTGGTGACCCTGCTCATCGCCGCGACCTCCGCGATGGCCGTCCTCGACCCGGCACTCTCGGACGTCGTCGGGACGAGCGCTCCCCTGCTGATCGTGCTCGGCTCGATCCTGATCGGCGGGATCGTCGGCTCACTGCTGCGCCTGGAGGCGCGGGTGGAGAGCTTCGGCGGCTTCCTCCAGCGGCGCCTGTCGGGCAGCTCGGACTCCGCCGAGCGCCAGCGGTTCATCGAGGGCTTCGTCGTGGCCTCCCTCATCTTCTGCACCGGCCCACTCACGATCCTCGGCTCCCTCAACGACGGCCTCGGCAACGGCGCCGACCAGCTGTACCTGAAGGCCGCCCTCGACGGCTTCGCCGCGATCGCCTTCGCGGCGTCGTTCGGCTGGGGCGTCGCCGCCAGCGCCCTGACCGTCGTCGCCGTGCAGGGGTCGCTGACCGTGGTCGGCGTCGTGCTGGGCGACGTCCTGCCCGACGCCCACCTGGCCGCGATCACGGCGACCGGCGGGTTGCTGCTCGTGGGCGTCGCCCTTCGGCTGCTCAAGATCCGCGACCTCGCGGTGGCCGACCTGCTCCCGGCCCTGCTCGTGGCGCCGGTTCTGGTGTCGCTCGTCGCGGCCCTGGGCTGAGACGTCGGCACGATCGGCACACGACCTTGATCAATGCGTTATCGGAGTTGCAGCGCGAACGGCCTCACAGGCCGTAGGGTGCAGCGTCGAGGTAATCCCGGACATCTCCATGGCGACAGGAGCTTCATGCGCACCGCCCACACCATCCCACCCCGTCCGCAGCCGCGGCGGGGGCAGCGGTCCACGGGAGCGGCGTTCCTCGCCGCGTCCCTGCTCGCGGTTCTGACCTTCGTGACGCTGGCCGGCCCACTCTCAGCCGCAGCACACGCGGCCGCGTCGACGTCGAGTCCCACCCAGGCGTGCGAGGGCACCCCGATCGAGAAGACCGTCAAGGGCACGCTGGTCAACAACGCCGACGACGGCGCACCGGTCCCCGGTGTCGCCATCCTGGTCACCAACTGCGACGGCGAGGAGTTCCCCGGCGAGACCGCCGAGGACGGCTCCTTCGAGATCCCGATCACCTCGGGCTTCGGCATCGTGACGGTCACCCTCGACCCCGACACCCTCCCCGAGGGGGTGACGATGCGTGAGGGCGCCCGCACCACCAACACGCTGACCGGGAACCTGACGACGCTCAACACCACGTTCCTCATCGGCCCGGACAACCGCACCCTCGACAACAAGTGGGACCGGGTCCCGGGCCTGATCTACTCCGGGCTGCTGTTCGGCCTGATCATCGCGCTCGCCGCCCTGGGCCTGAACATGATCTACGGCACCACCGGCCTCACGAACTTCGCCCACGGTGAGCTCGTCAGCTTCGGCGCGATCGTCACGTTCTTCCTGAGCAGCGGTGTGGGGATCCCCTTCACTGACGCGGAGATCAACCTGCCGTTCCTGGTCGCCGTACCCATCACCATCGTGCTGGCCATGGGCTTCGGCTGGCTGCAGGACTCGTGGCTGTGGCGTCCTCTTCGCCGACGCGGAACCGGCCTGATCGCGGCGATGATCGTCACGATCGGTCTCGGCTTCTTCCTGCGCAACATGTACGCCTACTTCACCGGCTCGCGCTTCGAGACCTACGACGAGTACTTCACGCCCGCGGGCAAGTCGTTCCAGGGCCTCTTCACCTACACCGACCGCGACCTGCTGATCGGCGCGATCTGCATCCTGACGCTCGCCGTCGTGATCGCCGGCCTGAGCTACACCCGCCTCGGACGCGCCACCCGGGCCGTCGCCGACAACCCGGCCCTCGCGGCCGCGACCGGCATCAACGTCGACCGCGTCATCTCGCTCGTCTGGATCGTCGGTACGGCGCTCACCGCGCTCGCCGGCATCTTCCTGGGCTTCCAGCTCGGGGTGACCTACCAGATCGGGCAGCTCACGCTGCTCCTGCTCTTCGCCGCGATCACCGTCGGTGGCCTCGGCTCGATCTGGGGCGCCGTGCTCGGCGCGGTGATCATCGGTCTGCTGACCGACCTCTCCACGCTCTTCATCCCCTCGGACCTGAAGAACGCAGGCGCCCTGTTCCTCCTCATCCTCATCCTTCTCGTCCGACCCCAGGGCCTTCTCGGCCGCCGGGAACGGATCGGCTGAGGCGAAAGGACCACTCATGCCCGACTTCATCTCGATCCCGCTCCACGACGGGTTCTCCCCCATCGCCATCAGCTTCGTGCTGGCCGCCATGGGGCTCAACGTCCACTTCGGCTACGCGGGCCTGCTGAACTTCGGTCAGGCCGCGTTCTCCGCCGTCGGTGGCTACGCCATGGCGGTCACGATCGTCTCCTTCGACGTGCCGTTCCTCCCCGCGATCCTGCTGGGGCTGGTCGCCTCGGTCCTGCTCTCGCTGGTCATGGGTATTCCCACCCTCCGACTGCGCGCGGACTACCTGGCCATCGTCACGATCGCGGTGGCGGAGGTGGTCAGACTCATCTTCACCACCTCGTTCAAGGACTACTTCAACGCCCGCGACGGCGTCAGCGGCTTCACCGGCACCTTCCGCTCCTGGAACCCGTACCCGACCGACATGGGGCGGTTCCTGACCTTCAACCGGGTCGACCTCTGGGTCATGACCGTCGGCTGGATCCTGGTGGCGCTGATCTGCGTCTTCCTGTTCGCCATCATGCGGAGCCCCTGGGGCCGCGTGCTCAAGAGCATCCGTGAGGACGAGGACGCGGTGACCGCGCTCGGCAAGAACGTCTACTCCTACAAGCTCCAGGCCCTCATCCTGGGTGGTCTGATCGGCTCGACCGGTGGCTTCATCGGCGCCCTCGGCCTGGCCTCGGTGCAGCCCGACACGTTCAACACCGAGTTCACGTTCATCGCCTTCACCATGCTGATCCTCGGTGGCGCGGCGCGCGTGCTCTCCCCGGTCGCCGGTGCGGTCATCTTCTGGTCGCTGCTCTCGCTGATCGCCGTGATCCTCGCCGATCTGTCCACGCTCTCGTGGATGCCCGACGGGCTGCTCGACAACACCCGCATCGGCAACCTGCGCTTCGCCGCCGTCGGTCTGGCGCTCATGCTCTTGATGATCTATCGCCCACAAGGACTGTTCGGTGACAAGAAGGAGATCGCCCTCGATGCCCGCTGACACCGGAAAGCCCGCTCAGGCAACCCCCGAGGCCGCTGCGGCGGCACTCGACGGGATCGAACGTCGACCAGGGGTCCCCAAGCCGGACCCGATCCTGGTCGCCCACAAGATCACGCGTCAGTTCGGCGGGCTGAAGGCCGTCGACGTCGACCACCTCGAGATCCAGCGCGGCGTCATCACCGCTCTCATCGGACCCAACGGTGCCGGCAAGACGACGTTCTTCAACCTGCTCACCGGCTTCGACCAGGCCGACACGGGCGAGCGGAGCTTCAACGGCAAGTCGCTCAAGCGGGTCTCGTCGTCGAAGGTCGCCCGGCTCGGCATGGTGCGCACCTTCCAGCTCACCAAGGTGCTCTCCAAGCTGACCGTGATCGAGAACATGCGACTCGGCGCGACCGGGCAGCGTGGCGAGAAGTTCTGGGCCGGCCCGTTCCGCTTCCTGTGGCAGGCGCAGGAGGACGCGATCTCCGAGCGTGCTCGCGAGCTGCTGCGCCGCTTCAAGCTCGACGCCAAGGAAGCCGACTTCGCGGGCTCGCTGTCCGGTGGTCAGCGCAAGCTGCTCGAGATGGCGCGCGCCCTCATGGTCGAGCCCGAGCTGGTGATGCTCGACGAGCCGATGGCGGGGGTCAACCCTGCCCTCAAGCAGTCGCTGCTCCAGCACGTGAAGTCCCTGCGCGCCGACGGGATGACCGTGCTCTTCGTCGAGCACGACATGGACATGGTGCGTGACATCTCCGACTGGGTCATCGTGATGGCCCAGGGTCAGGTCATCGCCGAGGGTCCGCCCGAGTCTGTGATGGGTGACCAGCGGGTCATCGACGCCTACCTCGGCGCCCACCACGACACCGACATCACCGAGATCGACCCCGAGACGCTGATGGCCGAGGCCGACGCCGAGCTCGCGGAGTCGAGGAAGGGCAAGAAGAGCCATGACTGACCCGAGCACCGAGCAGTCCCTCGACGACCTCGAGTCGTCGGAGGTCGTGCCGACCGACGCAGCCGCGGAGGAGCGCGCGGCGGCTGCTCGCAAGGCACACCTGGCCGCCGCGGACGGCGCCGTGCTCCGCGCGGACGACCTCATCGCGGGCTACGTTCCCGGCGTCAACATCCTCAACGGTGCCGACCTCTACTGCCAGCCCGGTGAGCTCGTCGCGATCATCGGACCCAACGGCGCCGGCAAGTCGACGCTGCTCAAGGCGCTCTTCGGCCTGGTGAAGATCCACACCGGCAAGGTCGAGCTGCGCGGCGAGGAGATCACCAACATGCGCTCCGACGCATTGGTGACAAAGGGCATCGGGTTCGTGCCGCAGAACAACAACGTGTTCCCGAGCCTGACCATCGGCGAGAACCTGCAGATGGGCTGCTATCAGGCTCCCGGGAAGTTCTCCGAGCGCTTCGACTTCGTCACCAGCATCTTCCCCGCCCTCGGCACCCGTCGCGGGCAGCGGGCAGGCTCCCTGTCCGGTGGCGAGCGCCAGATGGTGGCCATGGGCCGCGCGCTGATGATGGACCCGTCGGTGCTCCTGCTCGACGAGCCGTCGGCCGGCCTCTCCCCCGCGCTCCAGGACGAGGTCTTCGTGCAGACCCGCGAGATCAACAAGGCCGGCGTCAGCGTGGTCATGGTCGAGCAGAACGCTGCCCGCTGCCTGCAGATCTGCGACCGCGGCTACGTGCTCGACCAGGGACGCAACGCCTACACGGCCACCGGCCGTGAGCTGGCCACCGACCCCAAGGTCATCGAGCTCTACCTCGGGACGCTGGCCAAGAAGGACTGAGCCGCCCGCACCGAGTCACGAAGGCCCCCATCCCGCCACGGGATGGGGGCCTTCTTCGTGCGTGCAGGCGGGTACACGGCGCGTCGCCGTGGCAGTGGTGCACACACGCAGCAGGCCCCGGGCACGAGGTGCCCGGGGCCTGCTGGTGGAGCTGGTGGAGCTAGGTGCTGATGATCAGCTGTTCTGACCCAGACCGGCCTGGATCAGCGCCGGGATGATCTTCTTGGTCTCGTCGAAGGAGATCAGGACGATCGCGTCGGGGTCCTCGGCGGAGATGGCCTGGACCTCGGCGTTGTAGTTGGCCGCCTCGGGCGAGTACAGCTGGTAGGACACGACGTTGCCGCCGGCCTCGGTGTAGAAGTTGCGCAGGTTCTCGGCCAGCGCCTCGCCGTAGGAGTCCTGACGGGCCAGGATGGCGATGTTCTGGTGTCCGTCACCGGTGATGGTGGAGGCGAGCACCTGGCTCTGCAGCACGTCCGAGGGAGCGGTACGGAAGTACAGCCCCTTGTCGGCGTAGGTGTCGAACGCGGTCGAGGTGTTGGCCGGCGAGATCTGGGCCAGGCCGGCGCCCGTGATCTTGTCGATGACCGACAGCGAGACCGAGGACGAGGCCGCACCGATGACGACGTCGGCGCCACCGGAGATCAGCTTGTCGACCTCGGACGGCGCGATGTTGGGCGTGCCGTCGCCGGAGTCGGCGTCGACCTGCTTGACGTCCTTGCCGAGGACACCGCCGTTCTCGTTGATCTCCTGCACGGCGAGGTCGACACCCGCGAACTCCGGGGGTCCGAGGAACGCGAGGTCACCGCTGGCGGGCAGCAGGGTGCCGACGACGAACGTGCCGTCGCCCTTCTTGATGTCCTTGGGCGCGACCTTCTGGTTGGCCTTGACGTCGGTCTGGTCGGGGATCTGACCGGTGATGTACTCGAGCGGCGCGTAGGTGTTGTCGGCGCCGTACTGGAAGATGCCGATGGTGGCGGCGGACGGGCTACCGGTGGAGTTCAGGTCGAGCGGACCCGAGACACCGTCGAAGTCGATGTCGGCACCCTCGTCGAGGAGCTCGACGCACGAGGCGAAGTCGGTGCACTTCTCGCCACCGCTGGTGACCTCCTGCATCTTCGAGGCCACGGCCGTGCCGGAGTCGTTGCCCGCGGCGACCGCGGCCAGCGCGGCGGCGATCGTCGCGTCGTAGGACTCGGCACCGTAGGTGAAGTCCTTCAGCGACTTGTCGACGCCGAGCAGGCGCTCCTGGAAGTCGTCGTTCAGCTCGGAGCCCGGGAAGGTCGCCTTGACGCCCTCGAGGGTGCCGGGGTCGAAGTCCTCGTCGTAGTTGGCGGTGTTGCCGTCCACGAAGTAGAGCTGCGTTCCGGTGGACTCGGGAGCGGCGCTCCCGGTGTCCGAGGTCGCGGGAGTGGACGACGGGTCCTCGGTGGTGTCGCCGTCGTCGCTGCCGCACGCCGCGAGGACGAGGGCGCTGGTGACGGCTACGACCCCGAGCCGGGCCTTCTTGCTGATGGGATTCAATTGAGCCTCCGGTTCATCGAAATCGCCGACCCCTGCCGACGACCACGCTCAACCTAGTCGTCTTGACGCGTCCTCGGGTGCCACTGAGCCGTCGTTGTCAATTCGTGATGTTTGCGTTTCAACACCGCGATCCGCGGCCCGACGCGCGCGGTCAGCTCGAAGGCTCCACGGGGACGGTGTGAGTCACGACACCCTCGGCCACCTCGCGCATCGACAGACGCAGGTCCATGGCGGTCTTCTGGATCCAGCGGAACGCCTCGGGCTCGGTGAGCGAGAGCTTCTCCTGCAGGATGCCCTTGGCCCGGTCGACGGCCTTGCGCGTCTCGAGCCGCTCCTGCAGGTCCTGCACCTCGCTCTCGAGCTGAGCGAGCTCGGCGAAGCGGGAGAGCGCCATCTCGACGGCCGGCACCAGGTCGGACTGCGTGAACGGCTTGACCAGGTAGGCCATCGCGCCGGCGTCACGCGCCCGCTCGACCAGGTCGCGCTGCGAGAACGCGGTGAGGATGACGACGGGCGCGATCCGCTTGCCCGCGATCGCCTCCGCGGCGGCGATGCCGTCGAGGACGGGCATCTTCACGTCCAGGATCACCAGGTCGGGCCGGTGCTCCTCGGCGAGCTCGATCGCCCGGGCGCCGTCGCCGGCCTGGCCGACGACGTCGTACCCCTCCTCGGTCAGCATCTCGGCGAGGTCCATCCGGATGAGCGTCTCGTCCTCGGCGATCACCACCGTGCGGCGCGCAGGCGGGTTCGTCGACGGGGTCGGGTCGGGGTTGCGGGGTGCGTCGTCCACGGGACAAGGCTAGTGGGGTCGCTGCCGGTGGGTGCCCATCGGCTAGTGTTCGACCGCGATCGCCCCGGTAGCCCAACGGCAGAGGCAGTGGTCTCAAACACCATCCAGTGTGGGTTCGAATCCCACCCGGGGCACCCCTCGCTGGTGTCGGTGGTCGCCCTCATGATCACGACATGTACGACGACTCCGTCCGCCGCCGCGCTCGTCTCCTCAGAGCCTCCGGCGACTCGCTCTCCGAGGTCGCCCGGGTGCTGCACGTCAGTCGGTCGACCCTCCGCGCCTGGGAGACCGCACCGAAGGGTCTTCCGACTCGGACCTGCCCGCGCTGCGACAGTCGCGACCTCGACGCGCCCGAGTACTCAGCGCTGCTCGGCTACTACCTCGGGGACGGGTGCATCTCCCGGGCCCGCAGGTGCCACACCCTCAGGATCTCCTGCGACAACGTCTACCCCGCGGTCATCGACGATGTCAGCCGTTGCGTCGCTGTCGTCCGGCGCGGCGCTGTGCTGAAGGTCCCGGCCCCGGGATGCACCGTCGTCCAAGCCGGTTGGAAGCACTGGCCCTGCCTCTTCCCCCAGCACGGTCCCGGCCGCAAGCACGAGCGACCCGTCGCCCTCGAGGCGTGGCAGCGCGCGATCGTCGAGCAGCACCCGGCCGAGTTCCTCCGCGGACTGTTCCACTCCGACGGCTCGCGCGTGCGCAACTGGGCCCGCCGTCCGGTCGCCGGCGAGCTGAAGCGCTACGACTACCCGCGCTGGCAGTTCTCCAACACCAGCGCCGACATCCGGGCCCTGTGCTGCTGGGCGCTCGACCTCGTCGAGGTCGAGTGGCGCGCCAGCAGCCGCCAGCACGTCAGTGTCTCGAAGCGGGCCGCGGTGGCGCGTCTCGACGAGCTGATCGGCCCGAAGGCCTGACCATCAGAGCTTGCGGTAGGCGGGAGCAGCGCCGTTGATCGCGTCACCCATCTGGTGGATCCGCAGCGCGTTGGTCGAGCCTGGGATGCCCGGCGGGCTGCCCGCCACGATCACCACGAGGTCACCCTCCTCGACCCGCCCGATCTGGAGCAGCTGCTCGTCGACCTGTCGCACCATCTGGTCGGTGTGCTCGACCGCGTGGGTGCGGAAGGTCTCCACCCCCCACGACAGCGAGAGCTGGGAGCGCACCCGGTTCTCCGGCGTGAACGCGAGCACGGGGATGCGACTGCGCAGCCGCGAGAGCCGGCGCGCGGAGTCCCCGCTCTGGGTGAAGGCGACGACGTACTTGGCCCCGACCCGGATGGCCACCTCCTCGGCCGCCTTCGCGATCACGCCACCGCGCGTGCGTGGGTCCCACTCGATCGGCTCGAAGTGCCCGAACGACGTCGGCTCCAGCGCGTGCTGCTCGGTGGCGGTGATGATGCGCGCCATCGTCTCGACGGTGTGGATCGGGTGGTCGCCCACGCTCGTCTCCCCCGACAACATGACTGCGTCGGCTCCGTCGAGGACGGCGTTGGCGACGTCGCTGGCCTCGGCCCGCGTCGGCGAGGGACTGGTGATCATCGACTCGAGCATCTGGGTGGCGACGATGACGGGCTTGGCGTTGATCCGCGCCTTGTCGATCACGCGCTTCTGCAGGAACGGCACGTCCTCGAGCGGGCACTCCACCCCGAGGTCGCCGCGCGCGACCATGAACCCGTCGAAAGCAGCGATGACCTCGTCGAGGTTGTCGATGGCCTGCGGCTTCTCGATCTTGGCGATCACCGGGAGGAAGACGTTCTCCTCGCGCATGATCGCGCGCACGTCCTCGGCGTCCTTGGCGTTGCGCACGAAGCTGAGGGCGATGAAGTCGACGCTGAGGCTCAGCGCGAAGCGCAGGTCGGCGACGTCCTTCTCCGACAACGCCGGGACCGAGACGGCGACCCCGGGCAGGTTGATGCCCTTGTGGTTGCTCACCGGGCCGCCGACGAGCACCTCGGTGACCACGTCGGTGTCCTCGACGGCCACGACCCGCAGCCGGACCTTGCCGTCGTCGATCAGGATCGGGTCACCGGGCTTTACGTCACCGGGAAGCCCCTGGTAGGTGGTGCCGGCGACCTCGCCGTCACCGGGGACCGTGCGAGTGGTGATCGTCCACCGCTGGCCGCGACTGAGGACGGCGTGCCCCTCCTCGAACGTCGAGAGGCGGATCTTGGGCCCTTGGAGGTCGGCGAAGATCCCCACCCCGTGGCCCGAGGCGTCCGCCGCCTCCCGCACGAGGCGGTAGGTCTCGGCGTGGTCGGCGTGGGTGCCGTGGCTCATGTTGAGCCGGGCGACGTTCATCCCGGCGTAGACGAGCTCGCGGATCCTCCGCTCCGAGCTGGTAGCAGGGCCCAGGGTGCACACGATCTTTGCTCTCCGCACCCTCCTACCCTAGCGGGTGTTGGAACGTTCAAACGCGCAGCGGTGCACGACGAAGGAGTGCACCGTGTCGCGCGTGCAGGTTGAGCGAGCGCCGCGACTGAGGCACGAAGACGCGGCAGGCGAGACGAAACCCAGTGAGCCGACCAGCAACCGCAACCACGGGGGTCAGGGTCACCGGTCAGCTCACCGCGTCTCGATACGTCGGCGCCTCGCTGCGCTCGTCATCCGACTACTCGACGACCGACAAGCAGACGCGACGAAATCCCGTGAGCCGACCAGCAACCGCAACCACAGGGGTCACGGCAGCCGGTCGGCTCACCGCGTCTCGATACGTCGGCGCCTCGCTGCGCTCGTCGACCGACTACTCGACGACCGCTGACGAGGCGTGCGTTCGCGAGCTCACGTCTGCCTCGTCAGACCACCAGCGGCCGCGCGGTGGGCGGGATCGGCGAGGGCAGCGTCGTCGAGCCGGTGAGGAAGGTGTCCACCGCAGCGGCGGCGGCACGTCCCTCGGCGATCGCCCAGACGATGAGCGACTGCCCACGACCGCAGTCGCCGGCCGAGAACACGCCGGACACCGAGGTCATGTAGGAGCTGTCGCGCGCGACGTTGCCGCGCTCGTCCAGGTCGACGCCGAGCTGCTCGACGAGGCCGGGCTTCTCCGGGCCGGTGAAGCCCATCGCGAAGAGCACGAGCTGCGCCGGGATCTCGCGCTCGGTGCCCTCGACCTCGGTGAGCTTGCCGCCCTCGAAGACGACCTCGACGATCTTCAGGGCGCGGACGTTGCCGTCGTCGTCGCCGAGGAACTCCTTGGTCGAGACGGCGTACACGCGGTCGCCGCCCTCCTCGTGGGCGGAGGAGACCCGGAAGGTCATCGGGTACGTCGGCCACGGCTGGCCGGCGGGCCGGTCGCTCGGCGGCTCGGGCATGATCTCGAGCTGCGTGACGGAGCGCGCACCGTGTCGCGTCGACGTCCCGAGGCAGTCGGCTCCGGTGTCACCGCCACCGATGATCACGACGTCCTTGTCGGTCGCCATGATCTGCTCCTGGCCGTCGAGCTGCTCGAGGCCGAGCGCAGCACGGTTGGCCTGCGGGAGGAACTCCATCGCCTGGTGGATGCCGCCGAGCTCACGCCCGGGGACCGGCAGGTCACGGGCCTCGGTGGCGCCCATTGCCAGCACCACCGCGTCGTAGCGGTCGCGCAGCTTGGCCGCGGTCAGGGTCGAGCCCTCGCCTCCGACGTCGACCCCGGCGCGGAAGACCGTGCCCTCGCGCTTCATCTGGTCCAGGCGACGGTCGAGGTGCTTCTTCTCCATCTTGAACTCGGGGATGCCGTAGCGCATCAGCCCGCCGATCTGGTCGGCGCGCTCGTAGACGGCGACGGTGTGACCCGCGCGGGTCAGCTGCTGGGCAGCGGCCAGTCCGGCCGGGCCGGAGCCGATCACGGCGACCGTGCGACCCGAGAGCCACTCCGGCGGCTGGGGCCGGACGTAGCCGGACTCCCACGCCTTGTCGATGATCGAGACCTCGACGTTCTTGATCGTGACCGGGTCCTGGTTGATGCCGAGCACGCAGGCGGTCTCGCACGGCGCCGGGCACAGCCGTCCGGTGAACTCCGGGAAGTTGTTGGTGGCGTGCAGACGCTCGATCGCGCCCTCCCAGTCGTCGCGCCACACCAGGTCGTTCCACTCGGGGATCAGGTTGCCCAGCGGGCACCCCTGGTGGCAGAACGGGATGCCGCAGTCCATGCAGCGCCCGGCCTGCGGCGTGATGATCGGGAGCAGCGCGCGGCCGATCCCGTCGGGGTAGACCTCGTTCCAGTCCTTGACCCGCTCGTCGACGGGACGACGGGTGGCGACCTCGCGGCCGTGCTTCAAGAATCCCTTGGGGTCAGCCATGGAGTGCCTCCATCATCGCGTGCGCGGTCTCGTTCTCGTCCAGTCCGTCGGCCTCGGCCTTCGCCTTGGCCTCCAGGACGATCCGGTAGTCACGCGGCATCACCTCGGTGAAGCGCGTGAGGGACGTCGTCCAGTCGGCCAGCAGCTCCTCGGCGACGACCGAGCCGGTCTCCTCGAAGTGCTCGCGGACCATCTGCTGGAGCTCGTCGGCAGCCTCGCCGACGACCGGTCCGAGCTCGACGAGCTCCTTGTTGACCCGGAACTCCTGCAGGTCCAGGACCCAGGCGACGCCGCCCGACATCCCGGCCGCGAAGTTGCGCCCGGTCTTGCCGAGGACGACGACGCGCCCGCCGGTCATGTACTCGCAGCCGTGGTCACCCACGCCCTCGGTGACCACCCAGGCGCCGGAGTTGCGGACCGCGAAGCGCTCCCCCACCCCGCCGCGCAGGAAGATCTGACCGGACGTCGCACCGTAGGCGATCGTGTTGCCCGCGATGATCTGCTCGTTGCTCCTGAACGTCGCCGAGCGGTCGGGCCGCACGACGATCCGTCCGCCCGAGAGGCCCTTGCCGACGTAGTCGTTGGCGTCTCCCTCGAGGCGCAGCGTGATCCCGCGGGGCAGGAACGCACCGAAGGACTGGCCGGCCGAGCCGGTCAGGGTGAGGTCGATCGTGCCGTCGGGCAGGCCCTCGCCGCCGTACCTCTTGGTGACCTCGTGGCCGAGGATCGTGCCGACGGTCCGGTTGACGTTGCGCACCGCCAGCTGGGCGCGCACGGGCTCGCCGTTCTCGAGGGCGGCCTTGGCCAGCGGCACCAGCTCGGTGACGTCCAGCGACTTGTCCAGGCCGTGGTCCTGGGTGGTCACGCAGCGCTGGGCCTGGTCGGGGAAGGCCGAGCGGTCGACCTGGTGCAGGATCGGGCTGAGGTCCAGACCGGCCGCCTTCCAGTGGTCGACCGCGCTCGCGGTGTCGAGGGTGCCGACGTCGCCGACGGCCTCGTCGAGCGAGCGGTACCCGAGCTCGGCGAGCAGCTCGCGGACCTCCTGGGCGATGTACTCGAAGAACGTCACGACGTACTCCGCCTTGCCGCTGTAGCGCTCGCGCAGGACGGGGTTCTGCGTCGCCACGCCCACCGGGCAGGTGTCGAGGTGGCAGACCCGCATCAGGATGCAGCCCGAGACGACCAGCGGAGCGGTCGCGAAGCCGTACTCCTCGGCGCCCAGCAGGGCGGCGATGACGACGTCGCGTCCGGTCTTGAGCTGTCCGTCGGCCTGGACGACGATGCGGTCGCGCAGGCCGTTGAGGAGCAGCGTCTGCTGGGTCTCGGCCAGGCCGAGCTCCCAGGGACCGCCGGCGTGCTTGAGCGAGGTGAGCGGCGAGGCGCCCGTGCCGCCGTCGTGGCCGGAGATGAGCACCACGTCGGCGTGCGCCTTGGACACGCCCGTCGCGACGGTGCCGACGCCGACCTCGGAGACCAGCTTGACGTGGACCCGAGCCGCCGGGTTGGCGTTCTTCAGGTCGTGGATCAGCTGGGCGAGGTCCTCGATCGAGTAGATGTCGTGGTGCGGCGGCGGGCTGATGAGCCCCACGCCCGGCGTGGAGTGCCGGGTCTTGGCGACCCACGGGTAGACCTTGTTGCCGGGCAGCTGGCCACCCTCGCCGGGCTTGGCGCCCTGGGCCATCTTGATCTGGATGTCGTCGGCGTTCGTGAGGTACTCCGACGTCACGCCGAAG
>JBFJKO010000018.1:0-16668 GCA_041634935.1 Nocardioides sp. | reverse complement strand
TCATCACCGAGGTCGGCGGCACGGTCGGCGACATCGAGTCGCTGCCGTTCCTGGAGTCGGCGCGCCAGGTGCGCCACGAGATCGGCCGGGAGAAGTGCTTCTTCCTCCACGTCTCGCTGGTCCCGTTCATCGGGCCCTCCCAGGAGCTGAAGACCAAGCCGACCCAGCACTCCGTCGCTGCGCTGCGCCAGGTCGGCATCCAGCCCGACGCCGTGGTCTGCCGCGCCGACCGCGAGCTGCCGGAGTCGATCAAGAACAAGATCTCGATGATGTGCGACGTCGATCAGGAAGCCGTCGTGTGCGCCGCCGACGCGCCCTCGATCTACGACATCCCCAAGGTGCTGCACCGCGAGGGGCTCGACGCCTACGTCGTACGGCGTCTCGACCTGCCGTTCCGCGACGTCGACTGGACGCTGTGGGACGACCTCCTGCGCCGGGTGCACCACCCGAAGGAGGAGGTCACGATCGCCCTGGTGGGCAAGTACATCGACCTCCCCGACGCCTACCTGTCGGTCGGCGAGGCGCTGCGCGCCGGCGGGTTCGCCCACTGTGCGAAGGTGCACCTGCGCTGGGTCCCCTCCGACCAGTGCGAGACCCCGGCCGGCGCGGCCAAGGCGCTCTCCGACGTCGACGGCATCTGCGTGCCCGGCGGCTTCGGCATCCGCGGCATCGAGGGCAAGCTCGGCGCGCTGACCTATGCCCGCACCCACCAGATCCCCACCCTCGGCCTGTGCCTGGGCCTGCAGTGCATGGTGATCGAGTACGCCCGCTCCGTGGCCGGTCTGGCCGACGCGGCGTCCACCGAGTTCGACCCCGACTGCGCCGAGCCCGTCATCGTGACGATGGAGGAGCAGAAGGACTACGTCGAGGGCGCGGGCGACCTGGGCGGCACCATGCGTCTCGGCCTCTACCCGGCCGAGCTCGAGGCGGGCAGCATCGTGCGCGAGCAGTACGGCGAGGCGCGCATCGAGGAGCGCCACCGCCACCGCTACGAGGTCAACAACGCCTACCGCGACCAGCTCGCCGAGGCGGGCCTGGTCTTCTCCGGGCTCAACCCCGACCTGGGCCTCGTCGAGTTCGTCGAGCTGCCCCGCGAGGTGCACCCCTACTACGTCTCCACGCAGGCGCACCCGGAGTACCGCTCGCGACCGACCCGTCCGCACCCGCTGTTCGCGGGGCTGGTCGGTGCGGCCATCGAGCGGCAGAAGGAGCTGCGGTTCCCGATCGACGAGTCGGGCCTGCGGCGCGAGTCGGACGACGTCTGACCCGTGGGTGACCGGTCGTTGCGCGACGTGCCCGAGTCCTGGCCGGTCGAGGAGTCGACCTACCTCCACCAGGACGCCTGGGTCGTCTCCCTGCGCGCCGACCAGGTGCGCACCCCCGACGGCGCCCTGGCGCGCCGGTTGACCCTGGAGCACCCCGGTGCCGCCGTGGTCCTCGCGGTCGACGACGACGAGCAGGTGTTCGTGCTGCACCAGTACCGCCACCCGGTGGGACGGCGCTTCGTGGAGATCCCCGCGGGGCTGTGCGACGGCGGCCCCGACGAGGACCCGCTCCAGGTGGCCCGGCGCGAGCTGCGCGAGGAGGCGCAGCTGCAGGCGACGCACTGGACGCACCTGGCTTCGTCGTACGCCTCGCCGGGCATCAGCGCCGAGGTGCACCACCTCTACCTCGCCCGCGGACTCAGCGCCGCCGACCGGGGCGACTTCGAGCTGCACGCGGAGGAGGCCGACATGACGAGCCGGTGGGTGCCCTTCGCCGACCTGCACGACGCGGTGCTCGACGGCCGGGTCGCCGACGGGCCCGTCATCCAGTGCGTCCTTCTCGCGCGCGCCCGTGGACTCGTCGGGGGTGGCGGGGGTTAGGGTCGGTCCCGTGAAGATCGGTGTCCCCAAGGAAGTCAAGAACCACGAGTACCGCGTGGCCATCACGCCCATCGGCGTCCACGAGCTCACGGCCCACGGCCACGAGGTGTTCGTGCAGACCGGGGCAGGGGTCGGCTCGGCGATCACCGACGACGACTACGTCGCCGCCGGGGCGACGATCGTGCCCGACGCGGAGGCTGCCTGGGGCACCGCCGGGGGCATCGACCTGGTGCTCAAGGTCAAGGAGCCGGTCTCCTCGGAGTACCACCTCATGCGCGAGGGCCTGACCCTCTTCACCTACCTGCACCTCGCGGCCGACAAGCCGCTCACCGAGGAGCTGGTCAAGCGCAAGGTGACCGCGATCGCCTACGAGACGGTCCAGCTGCCCTCGGGCGGGCTGCCGCTGCTCTACCCGATGTCCGAGGTCGCCGGCTGCCTGGCGCCCCAGGTCGGGGCGCACGCCCTGCTCAAGGCCCAGGGCGGCCGTGGGGTCCTGCTCGGCGGCGTCGGCGGTGTGGCGAACGCCAAGGTCGTCATCATCGGGGCCGGGGTCTCGGGGCAGAACGCCGCCAACATCGCCCTCGGCATGGGCGCCGACGTGACCCTGCTCGACACCGACCTCGACAAGTTGCGGATGTCGTTCTGGCGCTACAACAACAAGGTCCACGGCCTGGCCTCCTCCAAGCTCGCGATCCAGCAGCACGTGCGCGAGGCCGACATGGTCATCGGCGCCGTGCTCATCCCCGGCGCGGCCGCGCCCAAGCTCGTCTCCAACGAGCTGGTCTCGGAGATGAAGCCCGGCTCGGTGCTGGTCGACATCGCCGTCGACCAGGGCGGATGCTTCGAGGACACGCGTGCCACGACCCACGACGACCCGATCTACCGGGTGCACGACTCCACGTTCTACTGCGTGGCCAACATGCCCGGCGCCGTGCCGAGCACCTCGACCTACGCCCTCACCAACGCGACCCTGCCCTACACGGTGGCGCTCGCCGACAAGGGCTGGCGCCAGGCGTGCCTCGACGACCGCAGCCTCGCGCTCGGGCTCAACACGCACGCCGGCGAGCTGACCAACGCCCCCGTCGGCGAGGCCGTCGGCCTCGAGGCGCGCTCGGTCGACTCCGTCCTGAACGCCTAGGACTCGGTGACCCTGCTCCGCGCGGTGCGCACCTACCTCGATCACCTCGGCGTCGAGAAGGGGCTGGCCGCCAACACCCTCAGCTCCTACCGCCGCGACCTCAACCGCTACCTGGCCTACCTCGACGGCGTCGGCGTGAGCGAGCTGTCGGAGATCACCGAGGCGACGGTGGCAGGGTTCCTGGTGCACCTGCGCGAGGGCGACGCCGAGCACCAGGCGCTGAGCTCGACCTCCGCGGCCCGCACGGTGGTGGCCGTCCGCGGGTTCCACAAGTTCGTCGTCAGTGACGGCCTCGCCGAGCTCGACCCCGCCGCCGGGGTCAAGCCGCCGACCCCGGCCAAACGACTCCCGAAGGCGCTGCCGCTCTCGGACGTCGAGGCGATCCTGGAGGCGGCGGGCTCCGCCGGCACCGCGCTCGCGCAGCGGGACCGGGCGCTCCTCGAGCTGCTCTACGGCACCGGTGCCCGGATCTCCGAGGCCGTCGGCCTCGACGTCGACGACCTCGACTGGGGCGAGTCGGGTCGCGACGCGACCGTGCTGCTGCGCGGCAAGGGCGGCAAGCAGCGGCTGGTGCCCATGGGCTCCTACGCCCGGGAGGCCGTCGAGGCCTACCTGGTGCGCGGCCGCACCGAGCTGGTCCGCGCGGGCAACGGGGCCACGGGCGGTCCCGCCGGTGCACTGTTCTGCAACGCGCGCGGCGGCCGGCTCTCACGGCAGTCGGCCTGGGCCGTGCTGGTCAAGGCGGCCGACCGGGCCGGGGTCACCCGCGACGTCTCGCCCCACACGCTGCGCCACTCCTTCGCCACCCACCTGCTCGACGGCGGTGCCGACGTGCGCGTCGTGCAGGAGCTGCTCGGCCACGCCTCGGTGACCACGACCCAGGTCTACACGCTCGTGACGGTCGACAACCTGCGCGAGGTCTTCGCGACCTCCCACCCCCGGGCGCGCGCATGAGCGCCGACGTCGACGCCGTCTACGACGACATCACCGCGCTGGCGACCGAGCGTGGTCTCGAGCTGTACCCGCACCAGGACGAGGCGATCCTGGAGCTCCTGTCCGGCAACAACGTCGTCCTCGCCACCCCGACCGGGTCGGGCAAGTCGCTGGTGGCGCTGGGCGCCCACAAGGCGGCCCTGGCCGACGACCGGGTGTCGTTCTACACCGCGCCGATCAAGGCGCTGGTGAGCGAGAAGTTCTTCGAGCTCTGTGCCGTGTTCGGCGCCGACAACGTCGGCATGCTCACCGGAGACGCGGCGGTCAACGCCGACGCCCCGATCATCTGCTGCACCGCCGAGATCCTCGCCAACATCGCGTTGCGCGAGGGCGCCGAGGCCGACGTGGGCCTGGTGGTGATGGACGAGTTCCACTTCTACGCCGAGCCGGACCGCGGGTGGGCCTGGCAGGTGCCGCTCCTCGAGCTGCCACAGGCACAGTTCGTCCTGATGTCGGCGACCCTCGGCGACGTCACCGAGATCGCCGAGGACCTCACCCGCCGCAACGGGCGCGAGACCGCGATCGTCGACAACGCCGAGCGCCCGGTGCCACTCACGTTCTCCTGGGCACTGACCCCGCTCGCCGAGACCATCGAGGAGCTGGTGTCGACCAAGCAGTCACCGGTCTACATCGTGCACTTCACCCAGAAGGACGCCGTCGAGCAGGCGACCAACCTGCTCAACAACAAGGTCGTCTCGACAGCCCTCAAGGACACCCAGAAGGAAGCCATCGCCGAGCTCCTCGGCGGCTTCCGGTTCGGTGCCGGCTTCGGCAAGACCCTCTCCAAGCTGCTGCGCCGCGGCATCGGCGTGCACCACGCCGGGATGCTGCCGCGCTACCGCCGCGCGGTCGAGCAGCTCGCCCAGGCCGGTCTGCTGACCGTGATCAGCGGCACCGACACCCTCGGGGTCGGCATCAACGTGCCGATCCGCACCGTGCTGTTCACCGGCCTCGCCAAGTACGACGGCTCCCGCTCGCGGATCCTGCGCACCCGCGAGTTCCTGCAGATCGCCGGCCGTGCCGGACGCGCCGGGTTCGACACCGCCGGCTACGTCGTCGTCCAGGCTCCCGAGCACACCATCGAGAACGAGAAGGCCAAGGCCAAGGCCGAGGCGAAGAACTCGGCGCCCGGTGCCAACGCCAAGCGCAAGAGCAAGGCGCAGCTCAAGAAGCCGCCCGAGGGCACCGTGGTGTGGACCGAGCAGACCTTCGAGAAGCTCGTGGCCGGGGTGCCCGAGCAGCTGGTCTCACGCATGCGCGTCGACAACGCGATGATCATCAACGTCCTCACGCGCGAGGAGGACGCCTTCGCGGTCCTGCGTCGCCTGCTGCACGACAACCACGAACCCCGCAAGCAGCAGCTGCGCCTGAGCCGCCGGGCGCTGCGGCTGGCCCGGAGCCTGCTGACGTCCGAGACGATCACCCGACTCGACGAGGTCGACGAGTTCGGCCGGCGCTACGTGCTGACGCACGACCTGCCCCCGGAGTTCGCGCTCAACCAGCCGCTCTCGCACTTCGCGCTCGCGGCGCTCGACGTCCTCGACCCCGAGTCGGAGACCTACACCCTCGACATCGTCTCGGTGATCGAGGCGGTCCTCGACGCGCCGCGCCAGATCCTCTTCGCCCAGCAGCACGCAGCTCGCGGGGAAGCGATCGGCGAGATGAAGGCCGACGGCCTGGAGTACGACGAGCGGATGGCGCTGCTCGACGAGATCACCTGGCCCCAGCCCCTGGCCGAGATGCTGGAGGCGACCTACGAGCTCTACCGCCAGAGCCACCCGTGGCTCTCGGAGGACGCGCTCGGCCCCAAGTCGGTCGTGCGCGAGCTCTACGAGCAGGGGATGAGCTTCACCGACTTCTGCTCGCGCTACGGGCTCGCCCGCTCCGAGGGCCTGGTCCTGCGCTACCTCACTGACGCCTACCGTGCGCTGCGGCAGACGGTGTCCGACGCCCACCGCACACCCGAGCTCGAGGACCTCCTCGAGTGGCTGGCCGAGACGATCCGTCAGACGGACTCCTCGCTGCTCGACGAGTGGGAGGCACTGACCGACCCTGACGCGGCTGTGGGGTCGGGGGAGCCGGTGCCGCCGACGTCGCCGCGCCCGATCTCGCAGCAGGACCGTGCGTTCCGGGTGATGGTGCGCAACGCGATGTGGCGCCGCGTCGACCTGGTCGCCCGTGACCACCTCGACGGGCTGATGGCCCTCGAGCGCGCCGCCGCCGACCGCACCGACCCTCCGCGCGAGGTCGTGATGACCCGGTCGGCCTGGGACGCCGCCATCGAGGACTACTACGCCCAGCACGACACGGTGCTCACCGACGCCGACGCACGGGGTCCGGACCTGCTGCGCATCGAGGCGACGACCGGCGAGCCGGCCGGCGCCGACGACGTCACGGCGCGACTGTGGCGCGTCACCCAGACGCTCGCCGACCCGGCCGGCGACCGCGACTGGGTCATCGAGGCGAGCGCCGACCACCACCCCACCGACCAGGCCGGCGAGCTGGTCCTGGCGACCGTTGCGATGCGCTGCCTGTCCGACTGACGGCCCGCGCCGAGCCTCCACAGAGTTCTCCACAGGTGGGGACGTGCTGTGGGGGACAGGCGGTGGTTCCTGCACAGGAGCGGCCGGGTTCTCCACAGATTCCGACGCCCGGACCCTTCGGGGGCAGCCCGCCCTAGGACCCGAGGACGATACGGCCTAGAGTCCGCGGCGAGCCGCTCCGTTGTCGCCGTGTCGACATTGTTCACTGGGAGGGCCCGCACACCGCAACGCAGCACAACCAGAGGGAGCAGTGCACATGAGCGAGGGAATGCACGGCGCACCACCGATGCCGCCGCGGATCACCGTGCCGTCCGCCGGGGACGACTCCGGCACCGCCTCGATGCTGCCGTTCGACAAGCCCGCCCCGGCAGCCCCGGCAGCCCCGGCAGCCCCGGCAGCCCCGGCAGCGCCGGCCAGGGTCGAGCTGGGTCCGACCGGGCGGCCGATGCCGTTCCTCCCCGAGCCCAAGCCGGTCACCACCCACGGCAACGCCCGGGTGGTGTCGATGTGCAACCAGAAGGGCGGCGTCGGCAAGACCACGACGACCATCAACCTCGGTGCCTCGCTCGCGGAGTTCGGTCGCAAGGTCCTCCTCGTCGACTTCGACCCGCAGGGCTCGCTCTCGGTCGGCCTGGGGCTCAACCCGCACGAGATGGACCTGACCGTCTACAACCTGCTGCTGCAGCCCGACGTCACCCTCGAGGACGTCGTCGTGCCCTCCGGCGTGCCCGGCATGGACCTGCTGCCCTCCAACATCGACCTCTCGGCCGCCGAGGTGCAGCTGGTCAACGAGGTCGCGCGTGAGCAGACCCTCCAGCGGGTGCTCGCCCCGGCCCTGGAGCAGTACGACGTCATCCTCATCGACTGCCAGCCCTCGCTCGGCCTGCTGACCGTCAACGCGCTCACGGCCTCCGACGGCGTCATCGTGCCGCTCGAGTGCGAGTACTTCGCGCTGCGTGGGGTGGCGCTGCTCAAGACCACCATCGACAAGGTGCGCGAGCGCCTCAATCCCCGCCTCGAGATCGAGGGCGTGCTCGGCACGATGTTCGACGGCCGCACGCTGCACGGTCGCGAGGTCATGGAGCGCCTCGTGCAGGCCTGGGGCGACAAGGTCTTCCACACCGTCATCCGCCGCACCGTGAAGTTCTCCGACTCGACCGTCGCGGGCGAGCCGATCACGACGTACGCCAGCTCGTCGGCCGGCGCCGACTCCTACCGCCAGCTCGCCAAGGAGGTGGTCTCGCGATGGCCCGACGCGTGAGCCTTCCCGCCGCCGACGACCTCTTCCGACCGACCAGCACCGGCGTCACCGAGGCGCCCCCGGCGCCGGAGTCGGCCGTGCGCGCCGTACCGGACGTCGCCGAGCCCGCCCCCGGCCCCGCCCCGGACCCCGCCACGGACCCCGCCACGGACCAGGAGTCCGCGAGCGCCACCAAGGCCGCGGCCAGCGGACGCATCCGGCACGACGAGAAGATGACCGTCTACGTGACCTCCGGTGAGCTGATGGCCATCGAGCAGGCGCGCCTGACCCTGCGCGGTGAGCACCGCCTCGCCGTCGACCGCGGTCGGCTCGTGCGCGAGGCCGTGGCCCTCGTGCTGGCCGACCTCGCCGAGAACGCCGACGACAGCATGCTGGTCCAGCGCCTGCGCGGCGACCGATGACGGCTCCGTGATCGCCCTGTCGTCGGACACCCTCGACCAACGGGACGCCGGTGAGGTCACCCCGGAGTTCTCGCTGCGGCTGAGCAACTTCGAGGGCCCCTTCGACCTCCTGCTGAGCCTGATCGCCAAGCACAAGCTCGACATCACCGAGGTCGCGCTCTCCCAGGTGACCGACGAGTTCATCGCCCACGTCAAGGCAGGCGGCTCGGTCTGGGACCTGGAGCAGACGACGTCCTTCCTGCTCGTCGCCGCCACGCTGCTCGACCTGAAGGCGGCCCGGCTGCTGCCCCAGGGCGACGTCGAGGACGAGGAGGACCTCGCGCTGCTCGAGGCCCGTGACCTGCTCTTCGCCCGCCTCATCCAGTACAAGGCCTACAAGCAGATCGCCGGGGTGCTCGGCACCCGGCTGGCGGGGGAGGCGCTGCGCCACCCGCGCGCGGTGGGCCTCGAGGACCGGTTCGCCGGCCTCCTGCCGGAGGTGCTGATCGGGATCGGCCTCGAGCAGTTCGCCGCCCTGGCCGCGAGGGCCCTGGCCCCCAAGCCGGTGCTGGAGGTCTCGCTGGGCCACATCCACGCACCCGCGGTGTCGGTGCGCGAGCAGGGCGCCGTCGTGATCGACCGGCTCAAGCGGGCCGGCACGCTCACCTTCCGAGCCCTGTGCGGCGACTCCCCGGACACCCTGACCACCGTCGCGCGGTTCCTCTCCCTGCTCGAGCTGTTCCGTGAGGGGGCCGTGGCCTTCGAGCAGGCCCGCGCGCTGGGCGAGCTCACCGTGCGGTGGACCGGCGACGACGAGACCGACATCGAGATCGTCGACGAGTTCGACGGGGCGCCTCCCGAGCTGCCCACCGATGCTTCCGAGGAGACCTCATGACCCAGGACACCGAGCACGACCCCGGTCCGGACGACGAGCTGCTCGCCGTCCCGCTCGCCGAGCTGCGCCCGGCCCTGGAGGCGATCCTCATGGTCGCCGACCAGCCGCTCGACGCCGTCTCCCTGGCGACCGTGGTCGGCTACCCCTCCGAGGAGGTCGCCGAGGCCCTGCGGTCGCTCGCGGGGGAGTACGACGAGCAGGGGCGCGGCTTCGAGCTGCGCAACGTCGCCGGTGGCTGGCGCTTCTACACCCGTGAGCAGTTCGCGCCCGTCGTGGAGAGCTTCGTGCTGGAGGGGCAGCAGGCCCGGCTCACCCAGGCGGCGCTCGAGACCCTCGCCGTGGTGGCCTACCAGCAGCCCGTCTCGCGGGCGCGCGTCTCGGCGATCCGCGGCGTCAACGTCGACGGCGTCATGCGCACCCTGCTGACCCGCGGCCTCGTCGAGGAGACCGGCCGCGACGGCGAGCACGGGGCGACGCTCTACCGCACCACCAGCTACTTCCTCGAGCGCATCGGCATCGGCTCGGTCGACGAGCTGCCCGAGCTCGCGCCGTACCTGCCCGACATGGCCGAGCTCGAGGACGAGCTCGCCGAGCTGACCAGCACCCCCGACCGCAGCACCCCCGACCCCACCACCCCAGACACCACCGCAGACCCCACCACCGCCGGCGAGGACCACACGTGAGCGACCACCTGGCCACCGACGAGGACGGCCTGATCCGTCTGCAGAAGCTGCTCGCCCAGTCGGGCGTCGCCTCCCGCCGCAAGTGCGAGGAGCTGATGCTCGAGGGAGAGGTCGAGGTCGACGGCGAGATCGTCACCCGCCTCGGCACCAAGGTCGACCCACGGGTCGCGGTGATCCGGGTCTCCGGCCAGCGACTGCCCCCGATCTCCGACCACGTCTACCTCGTGCTCAACAAGCCGCGGGGCGTGGTCTCGACCATGTCGGACCCCGAGGGGCGCCGTACCCTCACCGACGTGCTGGCCGAGGCGCGGCCCGACGCTGCCGCCAACGAGCGCCTCTTCCACGTCGGACGCCTCGACACCGATACCTCGGGGCTGCTGCTGCTCACCAACGACGGCGACTTCGCCAACAAGATGGCGCACCCCTCCTACGAGGTCGACAAGACCTACGTCGCCGAGGTCGAGGGCGAGGTCACCAAGGAGACCGTCGAGCAGCTGCTGGGCGGGGTCGACCTGGACGACGGACCGGTCGTCGTCAGCCGGGTGCGCGTGATCGCCTCGACGCGGCCCAAGTCGATCGTCGAGCTGGTCATCCACGAGGGCCGCAACCGCATCGTGCGCCGGCTCCTCGACGAGGTCGGCCACCCGGTGCGCAAGCTCACCCGCACCGAGCTGGGGCCGGTCGGCCTCGGCCAGCTGAAGGCCGGTCAGCTGCGCGAGCTGACCCTCGACGAGCTGGGAGCCCTGCTCGACAGCGTCAGCATGTGAGGCGGCCGATCTCGTCCCTGACGAGGGGGCGGAACCGGGTGTAGTCTGCCGAGAATGTGACTCGGGTCACACTTCCACCTCGTGTCCAGACCTCGGAGTCCGCCATGCCCACCAAGCTCTACCGACCCAGCCCCGCCGTCCTGATCGCCTGCCTGGCCCTGTTCGTCGCCCTCGGGGGACCGTCGTACGCCGCCAAGCAGATCACCGGCAACCAGATCAAGAACAACAGCGTCACCGGCAAGGACATCAAGAACAACTCCCTGACCGGCAAGGACGTCAAGAACAAGAGCATCGCCGCCGGCGACCTCAAGCCCGGTCTCCTCACGGCGGTCGCCGCCCCCACCAAGCGCGTGGTGGCCACGGCCGGCGTCGACTCCGACACCGCGCGGGCCGCCGCTCCGCAGATCCAGCTGTTCTCCGCCGGGCCCCTGAGCGTCTACGGCAAGTGCTGGCACGACACCACCAGCAACACGACACACTACTACACCTACATCAAGTCCTCCACGACGGGCTCCATCTTCGACTCGCGCTCCGACGACCTCCTCGGTGGCACTGACGTCGGTGACTTCCTCAACCCGAGCACCGACGAGGAGGACGCCGAGCTCGAGGGCACGAGCGTCAGCGCCAACAGCTCCAGCTCCGACACCGAGGACGAGAGCGACTTCATGGCCTTCGCCGCTGACGGCACCTCGCTGCGGGGGTGGACCGGCGGTGCGGTGAAGAACGGCACCATCGCTGCGGGCAACGGCCCCTTCGGTGCCGGCAACGTGTGCCTCTTCAACGGGGGCTTCTTCGTCGGCTGATGAGCCCACTAGGCTGGCGACATGGCAGTGCGCGCAGTCAGGGGAGCGACCCAGCTCGACGACGACGACCGGGAGCAGATGCTCGAGCGCGTCTCCGAGATGGTGCTCGACGTCATGGCCTCCAACGGCCTGGACGTCGACGACTTCATCTCGGTGATCTTCACCGCGACCTCCGACCTGGTGAGCGAGTTCCCGGCCTACGCCGCGCGCCAGCTCGGGTTCGGGGAGGTGCCATTGATCTGCGCCCGCGAGCTCGAGATCGAGGGTTCGATGCCGCGGGTGGTGCGGATGATGGCTCACGTCGAGACCGACCTGCCCCGGGCCGACATCACCCACGTCTACCTCCACGGCGCGGCCGCGCTGCGCACGGACCTCACGAAGGTCCGTTCCGTTCCCGACGCGTAGGCTCTGGGCCCGTGAGTGCACGCGACCTGACCGGGCCATCGGGGCCGACGCCATCTGAAGGACCCCTCGGACTCGTCGGGATGGTGGTGGCCGTCGACGGCACCTCCGGGTCCGGCAAGTCCAGCACCTGCCGTGGGGTGGCCGACCGCCTCGGGCTGTCCTACCTCGACACCGGCGCGATGTTCCGCGCCGTCACGTGGTGGATGCTGAGCCAGGGCGTCGACGTCCACGACCCGGCAGCCGTGGCCGCACGCTGCGACGAGCCGGTGCTCGAGTCGGGCACCGACCCCACCGGGCCCACCATCTCGGTGGACGGCGTCGACGTGGCCGTCGAGATCCGCTCCGACGAGGTGAACGCCGCCGTCTCGCCGGTCAGCACGGTGCCCGAGGTGCGCACCCGGCTGCTCGAGCTGCAGCGCTCGATCATCACCGAGCACACCGCCGCGGGCGGGATCGTCGTCGAGGGACGTGACATCGGCTCCGTCGTGTGGCCCCAGGCGCCGGTCAAGGTCTACCTGACCGCGGACCCCGCGGCTCGCGCCGCACGCCGGGCCCTGGAGGCCGGGGCCGGAGACGTGAGCGCGACCGAGGCCTCGCTGCGTGAGCGCGACCGGATCGACTCCGGCCGGGCCACGGCCCCGCTGGTGATGGCCGACGGGGCCGCCCACCTCGACACGACGTCCTACACGCTCGACGAGGTGATCGGACTGCTCGCGGGGCTGGTGGAGAGCGCCACCCAGGACGCCCGGTGAGGTCCCGGTGACCACGGCGCACGCTGAGCACCCGCGCACCCACGCGGTGCGCCGGCCCAGCCGGTGGCTGCTGCACGGCGCGCGCCCCTTCTGCGCCTGGTTGATCCGACGCCGCTACACCGTGGAGGTGCTGGGCGCCGAGAACGTGCCCTCCGAGGGCCCGCTGATCCTGGCCGCCAACCACATCGGCATCATCGACGGACCGGTCCTGGCGATCTACGCCCCGAGGCCGGTGCACGCGCTGACCAAGATCGAGATGTTCCGGGGCTTCCTCGGCCGGTTCCTGTCTGCGGCCGGTCAGATCCCGCTCGACCGGTTCCGCACGGACCCGGCGGCGGTGAAGACCGCCGTGCGCGTGCTGCGCGACGGCGGCGCCGTGGGGGTCTTCCCCGAGGGCACCCGCGGCTCGGGCGAGTTCGAGCGGTTCCACCGTGGCGCGGCCTACCTCGCGCACGTCACCGGTGCCCCCGTCGTCCCGGTGATCCTCTTCGGCACCCGTGAGCCCGGCGGCGCGAGTTCGTCGCTGCCGCGCCGACGTGGGACGATGACCCTTGTGTTCGGTCCGCCGTTCACCGTCGAGCAGGCCGCCTGGCCGCGGACTCGTGCACTCGTGGGAGAGACCTCCCGCCGGCTGCGCGACCGGATGCTCGCCGACCTTGAGGCCGCGCGACGCAGCACCGGTCTCTCCCTGCCCGGGCCACTGCCCGCGGGGCAGCACGAACTGGACCCCGGCGGGGGCATCACGGAGAAGTCAGCATGAGCAGCACGCCGATCGACGACCACCACTCGGGCGACCAGACCCCGGGCGATAACACCACCGGCGACGAGCCCCTGGGGCCGGTGCCGGTCCTGGCCGTCGTGGGTCGCCCCAACGTGGGCAAGTCGACCCTCGTCAACCGCATCATCGGCCGCCGCGAGGCCGTCGTCGAGGACGTCCCGGGCGTCACCCGCGACCGGGTCTCGTACGACGCCACCTGGAACGGCCGTGCCTTCACGGTCGTCGACACCGGCGGCTGGGACCCCGACGCCCGCGGGCTGGCGCAGCGCATCGCGGCCCAGGCCGAGATCGCGGTGACCCTGGCCGACGCCGTGCTGTTCGTCGTCGACGCGACGGTGGGCATCACCGACGCCGACGAGGAGGTCGTCAAGATCCTGCGCCGCGCCGGCAAGCCGGTCGTGCTCGCGGCCAACAAGGTCGACGACCAGCGCACCGAGGCGGAGGCCTACGGCCTGTGGAACCTCGGCCTCGGCGAGCCGGTGCCGGTCTCGGCCCTGCACGGACGCGGCTCCGGCGACATGCTGGACGCCATCCTGGCCGCCCTGCCCGAGCCGCCGCCGGAGCGCGAGCGGGAGGTCGGCGGCCCGCGCCGGATCGCCCTCGTCGGCAAGCCCAACGTCGGCAAGTCCTCCCTGCTCAACAAGCTCGCCGGGGAGGACCGGGTCGTCGTCGACAACGTCGCCGGCACCACCGTCGACCCCGTCGACGAGCTGATCACCCTCGGCGGCAAGGACTGGCGCTTCATCGACACCGCCGGCATCCGCAAGCGGGTCAAGGAGGCCTCGGGCCACGAGTACTACGCCTCGCTGCGCACGACGACCGCGATCGACCGTGCCGAGGTGGCCGTGCTGGTCGTCGACGGCGGACAGTCGCTCTCCGAGCAGGACCTGCGGATCATCCAGACGATCCGCGAGGCCGGTCGCGCGATGGTCATCGCCTTCAACAAGTGGGACCTCGTCGGCGAGGAGCGTCGCTACTACCTCGACCGTGAGATCGAGCGCGACCTCGTGCAGGTGCAGTGGGCGCCGCGCATCAACATCACCGCCAAGACCGGTTGGCACGTCGACCGACTCGTTCCGGCCGTGGAGAAGGCGCTGGCGGGTTGGGAGACGCGCATCACCACCGGCCAGCTCAACAACTTCCTCGGCCGCCTGGTAGCCGAGCACCCGCACCCGGTGCGCAGCGGCAAGCAGCCGAAGATCATGTTCGCCACCCAGGCCACGACGGCGCCGCCGACCTTCGTGCTCTTCACCTCCGGCAAGCTCGAGGCCGGCTACGAGCGCTACATCGAGCGTCGCCTGCGCGAGGAGTTCGGGTTCGTCGGCACGCCGATCGTCCTCGAGCAGCGGGTGCGGGAGAAGCGCAAGCGCAAGTAGTGCCGCGGGAGGTCCGCGGGCCGGGCACCCCGAGGCCCTCCGCTTGACCCGATCGAACATGTGTTCGATCATGGTGGGGTGTCCACCCGTCCCTCGATCGCGCTCGATCCGACCCGTTCGGTCGTCGACCAGCTGCGCGAGCGGGTGGCCGCGATGGAGCGTCGCCCGGCCCGGGAGCCGATCGCGACGCTCCCGGCCCTGGCCGAGGTCGCGCCGCTGACGGCAGGCTCGACCTACGGCGTCGACTCGGCGACGTTGGCCCTCGCGCTGGCCGCCGGGGCCTCCCAGGCGGGCGAGTGGGTGGGCTTCGCGGGCTGGTCCGACTTCGGCGTCGAGGCTGCTGCGGGCCTCGGTATCGAGCTCTCGCGCACCGTCCTGGTGCCGGACCTCGGCGAGCACTGGCTCGAGGTGACGGCGGCCCTGGTCGACGTCCTGCGGGTCGTGGTGATCCGGCCACCGGCGTCCGTCGACGCCCGCGCCGCCGAGGTGCTGGAGTCGCGGCTGCGCACGCGCTCGGGGGTGCTCGTGGTCTGGGGGCCGTGGCCTCGTTGTGAAGCCCGGCTGAGCCTCGAGGACACACGCTGGAGCGGACCGCAGGACGGCGCCGGCTGGCTGGGTGAGCGCTCGGTGTCGGTCGTCGCGCGGCGAGGCGAGCGGGTCGTGCGACGCGCCGAGCTGACCTTCGCGACCGGCGTCGAGCTCGTTGCGCCCTCGCCGACCCCGTTGCGACGAGCGGCGACATGAGGGTCCTGGTCGTGTGGTGCCCCGACTGGTCGGTGGTCGCCGCAGCGGCGCAGGCGGGGTTGGGACGCTCGGAGCCGGCGGCGGTGGTCTCGGGCAACCTCGTCGAGGTGTGCAACGGCGCCGCCCGGGCCGCGGGCGTACGACGCGGCATGCGGCGACGCGACGCCCAGAGCCGCTGCCCCGGGCTCGCCCTGCTGCCGGCCAACGACGAGCGCGACGCGCGCGCCTTCGAGGCGGTGCTCGGCGCCGTCGAGGAGCTGCGCCCCGGCGTCGCCTCCCTGCGGCCCGGACTGCTCGCCGTCCGGGCTCCTGGCGGCTGGTTCGGCACCGAGGCCAATGCGGCCGCGACGATCTGCGAGACGTTGGTCGAGGGTGGCGTGCCCGACGTCCGGCTCGGGGTGGCCGACGACCTCTTCACCGCCGAGCAGGCCGCGCGCTCGGTCGACCCCCAGGCCTGGGAGGTCGTGCCGGCCGGGGGGTCGGCGCGCTTCCTCGCGCCGCTGCCGATCGACGTCGTGGCGGCCGAGGGTGCCGAAGGACGCGACGCGGTGAGCCTGCTGCGCCGCCTCGGCCTCCGCACGCTCGGTGACCTCGCGGCTCTGCCCGGCGAGGCGATCGAGGCGCGCCTGGGCCGCTACGGCGCGTCGGTGTGGCGACGCGCGCGCGGTGAGGACCCCGCGCTCTTCGCCGCGCGCACCGCGCCGCCCGAGCTGGAGGAGCAGGTGGTCTTCGAGCCGCCGCTCGACTCCGCCGAGGCAGTGACCTTCAGCGTGCGCACCACCACCGAGCGGTTCGTCGCCGGGCTGGCCGCTCGCCAGCTGGTCGCGACCGGGGTGCGCATCGAGGTCGAGTCGGAGGGGGTCGTGGTCTCGGCCCGCACCTGGCTCCACCCACGGTTCTTCGCCGCTCGTGACCTGGTCGACCGGGTGCACTGGCAGCTGCAGTCGGCCGACGTCGGCGGGTCGCTGCGCGCGCGCAAGGAGTCGGGTGGCATCTCCGCGCCCGTCGAGCTCGTGCGGTTCGTACCCGACGCCGTCGAGCCGGCGGCCGCTCACGGTGAGGCGTTGTGGGGAGGCGGGTCCGACGACCGGGTGGAGCGTGGGGTGGCCCGGGTGCAGGCGATGGTCGGCTTCGACGCCGTACGACGTCCGGTCCGGCAGGGCGGACGCAGCCCGTCCGCGCGGCAGGCGACGGTCACCTGGGGTGAGAAGGCCGTCGACCTGCGCCCCGTCGAGCGACCCTGGCCCGGGACGGTGCCGGGCCCACCCCCGGTGCGTGTCTTCGC
>JBFJKO010000017.1:0-16736 GCA_041634935.1 Nocardioides sp. | reverse complement strand
GGAGCTCGGTGACGTGACCGACCGGGAACAGGTCGCCGGTCTCGAGGCTGTCGAGCTGGATCCGCTCGATGCCGACGGCCACGACGTCGAAGGTGCCGTCGGGGTGCGCCTCGATGTCGGTGAGCTGCGCCTTGCAGCCGACCCGGAACAGCGACTGGGCACCGTGGTCACCGACCTCGTAGCCCTCGCGGATGGCGACGGTCCCGAACACCCGCTCGGCGGGGTCCTCGACCCGCAGCAGGTGGTGCACCAACGCGCGGTAGCGGTCCTCGAAGACGTGCAGCGGCACGCTCAGCCCGGGGAAGATCACGGAGTTGAGCGGGAACATCGGGAGGGTGCCGGAACCGGGTGCCACGTGCTCAACCTAGTGCCGCAGTGGTTGGCCTGCAGGTCGACGGCCGTCCAGCCCACACGCCGAATCCTCGGTGGAGGGTGTGCCCTTCTAGAATCGAGTCATGATCCGCCGCATCGACCTCCGCGAAGCCGCCACCGACGGCGCCCTCGACTACCGCACCGCGATCCCGCGCGCGGACTTCGACATCGAGGCGGCGGTCCCGGCGGTGCATGCGATCTGCGAGGACGTGCGCACCCGCGGGCTCGAGGCGATTCTCGACTACAACGAGCGCTTCGACGGCGGCACGCGCGACGGCGACATCCGGGTGCCGGTGTCGGCCACGACCGAGGCCCTCGCCGCCCTCGACCCCGCCGTCCGCGCGGGTCTCGAGGAGTCCATCCGCCGCCTGCGGGTGACCTGCGAGGCCGAGCTCGAGCACGACGCCGTCAGCGACCTCGGGCCCGGCGCGCGGGTCACGCACCGCAAGGTCCCCGTCGACCGGGTGGGGCTCTACGTCCCCGGCGGTCTGGCGCCGCTGGTCTCCAGCGTGCTGATGAACGTCGTGCCCGCCCAGACGGCCGGCGTGCCCTCGATCGCGCTGGCGTCCCCGCCGCAGAGGGACTTCGGCGGGCTCCCGCACCCCACCATCCTCGCGGCGTGCGCGCTGCTCGGGATCGAGGAGGTGTACGCCGTCGGCGGCGCCCAGGCGATCGCGATGTTCGCCTACGGCACCGGCCCCTGCCGTCGCGTCGACCTCGTGACCGGCCCGGGCAACATCTACGTCGTCACCGCCAAGCGCCTGCTCAAGGGCCAGGTCGGCATCGACTCCGAGGCCGGCCCCACCGAGATCGCGATCCTCGCCGACGACACGGGTGACGCCGCCTACGTGGCGGCCGACCTGATCAGCCAGGCCGAGCACGACCCGTTGGCGGCCTCGGTGCTCGTCACCACCTCCGAGCGCCTCGCCGACGAGGTGGCGGTCGAGCTCGAGAAGCAGGTCTTCGCCACCCGCCACGTCGAGCGCATCCGCACCAGCCTCACCGGGCCGCAGTCGAGCATCGTGATGGTGGCCGACCTCGAGCAGGGCCTCGAGGCGGTCAACGCCTACGCGGCCGAGCACCTCGAGATCCACACCGCGGACGCCTCGGCCGTCGCCGCGCGGGTGCGCAACGCCGGCGCCATCTTCGTCGGACCGCACGCGCCGGTGAGCCTCGGCGACTACTGCGCCGGCTCCAACCACGTGCTCCCCAGCGGCGGCTGCGCCTGCCACTCCTCGGGGCTGTCGGTGCGCGCGTTCACCAAGTCGATCCACGTCATCGACTACTCCCGCGACGCCCTCGCCGAGGTCGCCGACCACGTCGTCACGCTCGCCGAGGCCGAGGACCTGCCGGGTCACGGCGAGGCGATCCGCGTGCGGTTCACGGACTGAGGCGCGATGAGCTTCCCTCCTCTCCGGGAGGAGCTGCGCGGCATCGAGCCGTACGGCGCCCCCCAGATCGACGTACCGGTGTGCCTGAACACCAACGAGAACCCCTACGGGCCGTCGGCCGCCTGCGCCGACGACATCGCCGCGGCGGCCCGCGAGGCGGCCACCTCGCTGCACCGCTACCCCGACCGCGAGCACGTCGCGCTGCGCACAGCCCTGGCGGCGTACCTCTCGGCCGACACCACGACGCCGGTGACCGCCGAGCAGGTCTGGGCGGCCAACGGGTCCAACGAGGTCATGCTGCAGCTGCTCCAGGCCTTCGGTGGGCCCGGGCGCACGGCGCTCAGCTTTGCCCCGACCTACTCGATGTACCCCGAGTACGCCCGTGACACCCACACCCGCTGGGTCGCCGGCCGCCGCGCCGACGACTTCGGGCTCGACCTCGACGCCGCACGTGACCTCGTGGCCGCCGAGCAGCCGCACGTCGTCCTCCTGCCCTCGCCCAACAACCCGACCGGCACGGCGCTGGAGCCGGCGGCGATCGGCGCGCTGTGCGAGCTCGTGGGGGAGCGCGGCATCGTCGTGGTCGACGAGGCGTACGGCGAGTTCCGCCGCGCCGGCACCCCGTCGGCCCTCGACCTGCTGCCCCAGCACCGCAACCTGGTCGTGACCCGCACCATGAGCAAGGCGTTCGCGGCTGCCGGGATGCGCTTGGGCTACCTCGCGGCCGACCCCGCGATCGCCGATGCGGTCCGCGTCGTCCGCCTGCCCTACCACCTCTCGTCGATCACCCAGGCGGTGGCGCTGGCGGCGCTGCGCCACGCACCCGAGCTGCTCGCGCGCGTCGACGACCTCCGCGTCGAGCGCGACGCCACGGTGGCGTGGCTGCGCGAGCGCGGTCACCGGGTGGCCGACTCCGACGCCAATTTCTGCCTGTTCGGCACGTTCGCCGACCGGCACGCGGTGTGGGAGGCCCTCCTCGAGCACGGAGTGCTCGTCCGCGAGACTGGCCCTGACGGCTGGCTGCGGGTCTCGATCGGCACCCCGGCCGAGATGTCGACGTTCAAGGACGCGCTGGAGCGCGTGACGAAGGAGATCTCATGAGCACGCCCCAGAGCCCGAGCGCGGGACGCACCGCGCGCGTCGAGCGACGTACGAGCGAGTCCTCCGTGCTCGTCGAGGTCGACCTCGACGGCTCGGGACGCCACGACATCTCCACCGGCGTCGGCTTCTACGACCACATGCTCACCGCCCTGGCGCGCCACGCGCTCCTCGACCTGACCGTGCGCACCGAGGGCGACGTCCACATCGACGCCCACCACACGGTCGAGGACACCGCGATCGCCCTGGGCCAGGCCCTGCGTCAGGCCCTCGGCGACAAGTCGGGGATCCGTCGCTTCGGCGACGCCACGGTGCCGCTCGACGAGGCGCTCGTGCAGGCCGTCGTCGACGTCTCCGGCCGTCCCTACTGCGTGCACACCGGTGAGCCCGAGGGGCAGGCCTACGTGCAGCTCGGGGGCTCCGGGGTGTCCTACCTCGGGTCGCTGACCCAGCACGTCTTCGAGTCGATCGCCTTCCACGGTCACTTCGCGCTGCACGTGCGCGTCCTGGCCGGTCGCGAGCCGCACCACATCGTGGAGACGCAGTTCAAGGCCTTCGCACGCGCCCTGCGCGACGCGGTGGCCCTGGACCCGCGCGAGACGGGCATCCCGTCCACCAAGGGCGCCCTGTGAGCCCTGCGGCTCCCCAGGTCGTCGTGCTCGACTACGGATCGGGCAACACCCACTCGGCCGTGCGCGCGCTCGAGCGCGCCGGGGCCGAGGTGACGCTCTCCGCCGACTTCGACGCCGCCCTGGCCGCCGACGGCCTCGTGGTGCCCGGGGTCGGTGCCTACGCCGCCTGCATGGCCGGGCTGCGCGCGGTCAAGGGCGAGCGGATCATCGGGCGACGGCTCTCGGGCGGACGGCCGGTGCTCGGCATCTGCGTCGGGATGCAGGTGCTGTTCGAGCAGGGCGTCGAGCACGGTGTGAGCACCGAGGGCTGCGCGGAGTGGCCCGGCACCGTCTCGCGGCTGCAGGCGCCGGTCGTGCCGCACATGGGCTGGAACACCGTGGAGGTCCCCGAGGGCACCTCCCTCTTCGCCGGCCTGGAGCAGGAGCGCTTCTACTTCGTGCACTCCTACGGGGCGCGCGAGTGGGTGCTCGAGACCAACGACCGCACCCGGGCACCGCTGGTCACCTGGGCCGAGCACGGCGGCGACCGGTTCGTGGCCGCGGTCGAGAACGGCCCGCTCACCGCCACCCAGTTCCACCCCGAGAAGTCCGGCGACGCCGGCGCGGCGCTGCTGCGCAACTGGGTCCGGACCCTGAGTACCTCGTGAGCAAGGAGCGGGCCCGACGGCGCGAGGAGCGCGAGCGCGAAGTGGCCGCGGCCGCCGCGGCGCGTGCCGCCGAGGCCGAGCGTGCCGCGCGGCGCCACCGACGCCGGCAACGGCTGCTCGGCTGGGTCCCGCGTCCGGCCCCGACCCCCAGCGGGACCCTCGCCGCCCGTGCGCAACGGCGTGTGGGACTGCTCCTCGCCGGCGTCTTCACCCTCAACGCACTGGTCGTCCTCGCCTCCGACGGGTGGGCCCTGCCCAGCGTCGTCCTGCTCCTGAGCGTCCTGATCACCCCCATCGCGACCCTGTTGATCACCCAGCCGTGACCGCCGAAGTGCTCCAGAAGGAACTCCTGCCATGACCTACCTCCAGCTCCTCCCCGCCGTCGACATCACCGAGGGTCAGGCCGTCCAGCTGGCCCAGGGGGTGGCCGGCTCCGAGCGCGCGTACGGCGACCCGATCGCCGCGGCCCTGCGCTGGCAGGACGCCGGTGCGGAGTGGCTCCACCTCGTCGACCTCGACGCCGCCTTCGGCCGCGGGTCGAACGCCGCGCTCCAGGCCGAGATCGTGGGCACCCTCGACATCCAGGTCGAGATGAGCGGCGGCATCCGTGACGACGAGTCGCTGGCCGCCGCCCTGGCCACCGGTTGCCGCCGGGTCAACATCGGCACCGCCGCCCTCGAGCAGCCCGAGTGGTGCGCCAAGGTGATCGCCGAGCACGGCGACCGCATCGCCATCGGCCTCGACGTGCGCGGACGCACCCTGGCCGCGCGCGGTTGGACGCGCGACGGCGGCGACCTCTACGACGTCCTGGCCCGCCTCGACTCCGAGGGCTGTGCCCGCTACGTCGTCACCGACGTCAACAAGGACGGGATGCTCCAGGGCCCCAACCTCGACCTGCTCCGCGACGTCTGCGCGGCCACCGACGCCCCGATCATCGCCTCCGGCGGCGTCACCGAGCTCGCCGACCTCGAGGCGCTGATGGGCCTCGTGCGCAGTGACGGTCGCGGCGGCGTCGAGGGCGCCATCGCGGGCACCGCGCTCTACGAGGGCCGCTTCACCCTCGAGGACGCGCTCGCGCTGACGCTGCCCGCCGAGCGCCGGGCGGGCGGGTCGTCGTGAGCCTCGCCGTCCGCGTGATCCCGTGCCTCGACGTCGACGGCGGGCGGGTCGTGAAGGGGATCAACTTCCTCGACCTGCGCGACGCCGGTGACCCGGTCGAGCTGGCTCGCTCCTACGACGCCGAGGGGGCCGACGAGCTGACCTTCCTCGACATCTCCGCCTCGCACGAGGGCCGGGCCACCACGATGGAGATCGTCTCGCGCACCGCCGAGGAGGTCTTCATCCCGCTGACCGTGGGCGGCGGGATCAGCTCGGTCGAGGACGTCGACCGGCTGCTGCGTGCGGGGGCCGACAAGATCGCCGTCAACACCGCCGCCATCCGGCGGCCCGAGCTCGTCGCCGAGATCGCCGACCGGTTCGGCAACCAGGTGCTGGTGCTCTCCGTCGACGCCCGCCGCGTGCCCGTGGGTGGCGCCGGCACCGACTCGGGGTGGGAGGTGACGACCCACGGGGGTCGTCGGTCGGGCGGCCTCGACGCGATCGCCTGGGCCGCACAGGCCGCCGAGCTCGGGGCGGGGGAGATCCTGCTCAACGCGATGGACGCCGACGGCACGCAGGACGGCTTCGACCTCGACCTCATCGCCGCGGTGCGTCGCGAGGTGTCGATCCCGGTGATCGCCTCCGGCGGCGCCGGCGCTCTCGACCACTTCGCGCCGGCCGTCGACGCCGGGGCGGACGCCGTCCTGGCCGCGACGGTGTTCCACTTCGGGACGTTGCGGGTGGGCGAGGTCAAGGCGGCCCTCGGCGCCGCCGGACACCCCGTGCGCTGACACACGTCAGGGGCGCGTGTGCTCCGAGGGTCATGCTCTACCCTGACCCTCGTCACCGGGTCGGGTCCCGGGCCAGAAGGAGCACCGTGAACGACGCCGACCAGGTCGAGAACGAGGTCGAGGACCAGGCCGGCGGGCAGGCCCCCGAGCGGACACGCGGCTCGACCCGCGCAGGCTTCGCCGTGCTCGGGGTGGCCATCCGCCGCCAGCCGCGCGTCTTCGCGATCTCCACGGTGGGGTCGGTGCTCTTCGGTGCGCTCACCGTGGCCGACGCCTGGGTGCTGGGCTGGTCGACCGACAACGTCGTGCTCCCGGCCTTCCGCGACGGCGAGGTCGACGGCTCGCTGCTGTGGGCCGTGCTGGCCCTCTTCGTCGCGGTCGCGATCCTCCGGGCGGTCGGGATCATCGCCCGACGCGTGGGCGCGGGCGTGATGATGTTCCGCCTCGAGGCCGAGTCGCGGCGCGCCGTCACCCGTCGCTACCTCGAGCTGCCGATGGAGTGGCACCAGCGGCACCCCACCGGCAAGCTGCTCAGCAACGCCAACGCCGACGTCGAGGCCGCCTGGAGCCCGATCGCACCGCTGCCGATGGCCGTGGGCACCGTCGCGATGATGGTCATCGCGATCGGGCAGATGCTCGTCGCCGACCTCGTCCTGGCCGTCGTGGGCCTGCTGATCTTCCCGGTCATCATCGTCACCAACGTCGTCTACCAGAACCTCGCCGAGGGGTGGGCGACCAAGGCCCAGGAGCTGCGGGCCGAGGTCAGCGAGATCGCCCACGAGTCGTTCGACGGCGCGATGGTCGTCAAGGCGCTGGGACGCGAGCCGCAGGAGACCGAGCGCTTCGCGGCCTCCTCCCGCGCGCTGCGCGACGCCAACATCCGGGTGGGTCGCATCCGGGCAGCGTTCGACCCGATCCTCTCGGCGCTGCCCAACCTCGGGGTCCTCGTGGTGCTCGCCGTCGGGGTGGCTCGTGTGAGCAGCGGCGCCGCGGCCCCGGGCGACGTGGTCACCGTCGCCTACCTGCTGACCATCGTCGCCTTCCCGATCCGATCGATCGGCTGGCTGCTCAGCGACTTCCCGGCCAGCGTGGTGGGGTTCCGTCGGGTCGAGGCGGTGCTCGCCACGACGGGCCAGATGGCCTACGGCTCCACGGAGGCCCCGACGGGTCGCGGTGGTGCGACCCTGGAGGTGCGCGACGTCGTCCACGGCTACGAGCCGGGCCGACGGCTGCTCGACGGGGTCTCCTTCACCGTGCCGCCCGGCCGCACCGTGGCGCTGGTGGGCGCGACGGCGTCCGGCAAGAGCACGCTCACCACGCTCCTGACCCGTCTGGTCGACCCGGTGGAGGGCGAGGTCGCCCTCGACGGCACCGACCTGCGGGACCTCGCCCCCGGACAGCTCGCCCGGGTGCTCTCCATCGTGCCGCAGTCGACCTTCCTGTTCGACGACACCGTGCGCGGCAACGTCACGCTGGGCGCCGACTTCACCGACGACGAGGTGTGGAGCGCGCTGCGCACCGCCCAGGCCGAGGAGTTCGTCGCGGCGCTGCCCGAGGGCCTGTCGACCCGGCTGGGCGAGCGCGGCACGTCGCTCTCCGGCGGTCAGCGCCAGCGGCTCTCCCTGGCGCGCGCGCTCGTACGCCGTCCTCGGCTGCTGATCCTCGACGACGCGACCTCGGCGGTCGACCCCGAGGTCGAGCAGCGGATCCTGGCCGGCCTGCGCGCCGGCGCCGGAGGCACCACGCTCGTGCTGGTGGCGCACCGCAAGGCCACGATCGGGCTGGCAGACGAGGTGCTGCACCTCGAGGGCGGCCGGATCGCCGCCCGGGGCACCCACGACGACCTGCTCGCCACCTCCCCGTCCTACGCCCGGCTCGTGAACGCCTACGAGCACGACTCCGAGCAGGTGATCTCGTGACCGCCGTCGACGACCCCGCCGTGCCCGTTGGGCCCGACGGGCACGACGTGGCTGCGCCGCGGCGCAACCGCAGCAACGGCACCACCCTCGTCACGGGCGAGGACATGCGCGCCCTCGAGACGATCCGACGCGGGGTGCACTACTCCCCGGAGCTCAAGCAGGGGCTGGCCGGAACGCTGCTGCTCGCCGTCGTCGCCTCCGCGGGCCAGGTGGTGGTCCCGATCGCCGTCCAGCAGACCCTCGACCGGGGGCTGAACCGGCCAGGCGGTCCCGACACCTCCTTCACCGTGCTGCTCGGCCTGCTGGCCGCGGTCGCGGTGATCGTCACGACCTACGCGTCCTACGCGATGACCCGACGTCTGTTCAGCACCTCTGAGCACGGTCTCGCCACCCTGCGCATCAAGGCCTTCCGCCACGTCCACGACCTGCCGCTGCTCACCCAGAGCACCGAGCGTCGCGGTGCGCTCGTCTCGCGCGTCACCAGCGACGTCGACCAGGTCAGCCAGTTCCTGGTGTTCGGCGGCCTGATGTTCGTGGTGAGCGTCGGGCAGGTCCTGGTCGCCACCGTCGTGATGCTCGTCTACTCCTGGCAGCTCACCCTGGTGGTCTGGGTGTGCTTCGCCCCGCTCTTCCTGTCGCTCACCTTCTTCCAGCGCAAGCTGTCGGAGGCCTACAGCACCTCGCGCAAGCAGGTCGGCCTGATGCTGTCGGCCATCTCCGAGCCTGTGGTGGGCGCGGCGGTCGTGCGCTCGTACGCCGTCGAGGCCCGCACCCAGGCACGGATCGACGAGGCGGTCGCCCGCAACCAGCGCGCGAGCGTGCGCGCGCAGAGCTACACGGCGTTCTCCTTCTCGCTCGGCGGCGTCTCCGCGGGCCTGGCCAACGCCGGCGTCCTGATCATCGGCATCTGGCTCGGCTTCGCCGACGACATCACCGTCGGCACCGTGATCGCGTTCGCGTTCCTGGTGAGCCTCTTCGTCGGACCCGTCCAGGTCGGCACCCAGATCCTCACCGAGGCCCAGAGCGCGATCGCCGGGTGGCGGCGGGTGCTCGGCATCCTCGACACCCCCGCCGACCTCGTCGACCCCGGACCCGAGGGCAGCGTGCTGCCGCGTGGACCCATCGACGTCCGCTTCGAGGAGGTCGGGTTCGCCTACCCGGCCGGACCGCCGGTGCTCCACGACCTCACGCTCGACATCGCCGCCGGACGCCGGGTCGCGGTGGTGGGGGAGACCGGCTCCGGCAAGTCGACCGTCGCCAAGCTGCTCACCCGGCTGATGGACCCCACCTCCGGGGCGGTGCTGCTCGACGGCATCGACGTGCGCGACATCTCCGAGACCTCGCTGCGCAGCAGCGTCGTCCTGGTGCCCCAGGAGGGCTTCCTGTTCGACGACACGATCCGGGCGAACGTGCGCTACGGCAAGCTCGACGCCACCGATGCCGAGGTCCTCGCCAGCGCCGCCGAGCTCGGCCTGGGCGACTGGCTCGCCGGGCTGCCGCGCGGGCTGGAGACCCGGGTCGGCCAGCGCGGGGAGTCGCTCTCGGCGGGGGAGCGCCAGCTCGTCGCGCTGCTGCGGGCCCACCTCGCAGACCCCGACCTCCTCGTCCTCGACGAGGCCACCAGCGCCGTCGACCCGCAGCTCGAGATGCGCATCGGTCGCGCACTCGAGCGGCTGATGTCGGGGCGCACCTCGGTCACGATCGCGCACCGGCTCTCGACCGCCGAGGGCGCCGACGAGGTCGTCGTCCTCGACCGCGGGCGGATGGTCCAGCGGGGGCCGCACGCGCAGCTGGTCACCGAGCCCGGGAGCGTCTACGCCGGCCTGCACGCCTCGTGGACGGCGCAGCGGTCGTCGGCCCCCTCATCGGCCCGCGCAGCGGGCCCGTCAGCGGCCGCCCCACCTGCCGACTCCTAGCGCGGGGCGGGGGCGCGATACTGGTCCGGTGAGCTCTCTCGACCCCGCGATCGCCGCCCGTCTCAAGCGCAGCCCCGACGAGTACGGCCGCGGCCTGGTCGCGGCCGTCGCGCAGCAGCACGACACCGGCGAGGTGCTGATGATGGGCTGGATGGACGACGAGGCGCTGCACCGCACGCTGACGACCGGGCGGGCCACCTACTGGAGCCGCTCGCGCCAGGAGTACTGGGTCAAGGGCGACACGTCCGGCCACGTGCAGCACGTCGTGTCGGTGCGTCTCGACTGCGACGGTGACACCCTGCTGGTCGCGGTCGACCAGGTCGGGGTGGCCTGCCACACCGGCGCCCGCACCTGCTTCGACGACGGACTGCTGTCGCGTGGCTGAGCGTCGGTTCGGCCTCGGGCCGGTGGTCGTGGTCGGCCTCTCCTCCGCGGGGTTCGCCGCGGTGGCCGGCAACCAGGACTGGGCGACCGTCGACCTCGGTGGCGAGACCACCGACGCCGCGTTCGCGTCGGCGGCCGCCTCGACCCTCGACGTCACCGCACCTCCGGTCACGGCCCTCGCGCTGGTGCTCCTGGCCACGTGGGGCGTCGTGCTCGTCGCGCGCGGGCTCGCCCGACGTGCGACGACGTGGCTGGGGCTCCTGGCCGCGCTCGGAGTGGCAGCGTTCGCCGTGGTCGCCTGGTCGGCGACGCCGGACGACCTGGCCGTCGTCACCGACTCGGGCCGCGAGGTCACCCGCACGTTCTGGTCCTACCTCGGCGTGGCGACCGGTCTTGCCGCGGTCGGGGCGTCCGTCGTGGCCGTGCGTGAGGTGCGTCACTGGCCGGAGATGGGGCGTCGCTACGACGCGCCCGGTGGCGGCGACGACGCCGCAGCGAAGCGGCCCGTCGTACCGGTGGAGGAGCAGACCAACCTCGACCTGTGGCGCGCCATCGACGAGGGGCACGACCCCACGGAAGGGTCGACCCACTAGAGTCGACCCAGGCCGCAGTGACCTGCGGACCCCGATGTCGTACGCCACCGAGGAGCACACATGTCTGACAACCACGGCAACACCCCCGCAGCCTGGACCGCCGTCGCGGTCGGTCTGATCGGGTTCACCGTGGGCGGTGCCGGGCTGATGTTCAGCCCGATCAGCTACCCCGTGTTCTGGGTGGGTGTCGCGCTCCTCGTCGTCGCCGGGATCCTCTTCGTCGTGATGGCCAAGATGGGCCTCCACGAGTCCGGGCACTGACCGGTCCGACCAGGGCGTCGACGATGACTCTGCAGCAGGTGGCGACACCGCCGGGGGAGTCGTCACGCGCGAGTCGGATGCGCAAGCCGGTCGCGGTGATCGGTGGCCTGGCCCTGACGACGCTCGCGCTGCACGTGCGTGATCCTCACCAGTCGGGGTCGTGGGGCCTGTGCCCCTCGGCCGCACTGGGGTTCTGGTGCCCCGGCTGCGGGGGCCTGCGGGGGGTCAACGACCTGACCGAGCTGCGCCTGGTCGACGCCGCGTCGAGCAACCTCGCCCTCGTGCTCGCGATGCCGGTCGTGGTCTTCCTGCTCGGCCGCTGGGCCGTCGACTCCTGGCGCGGCACGACCCGCCCGGCGCTCTCGCCGCGCGTCGGTGCCACGCTGCTCGCCCTCGGGCTGACCGCCCTCGCGGTCTTCACCGTCCTGCGCAACCTGCCCGGCTCCTGGCTCGCCCCCTGATCCTGCGCCGAGTCGGCGCGTAGACGCGCCGACTCGGCATCACGGGTGGGGTCGTGCTCCAGCGGGGGTGGAGGTCAGTTGAACTCCATGTAGAAGTTGCCGGTGCTGATCAGGACCAGCTGGATGAGGCCGAACACGGTGGCAATGATGCCCAGCACGAGTCCAGCGGTCGCCATGCCGCCACCCTGCTGACCGCTGGCCGTCATCTCCTTCTTGGCCGAGGTCGCCAGGAAGATCGCGACCGGACCCAGCAGGATGCCGCAGCACAGGAAGCCGAGGATCCCGGTGACCAGGGACCAGATCGCCTTCTGGTTGGTGCCCTGCGGCGGCACGGCTCCGTAGCCGCCCTCGGGTGCGCCGTAGCCGGGCGGCGGTGGGGGCTGGTTGTAGCTCATGGGGTGCTTCCCTTCGGGTCGAGAGCCCGCACGGCCGGGCTCGGGTCCGACCCTATGGCCCCGCGTGCCAGACTTGGAGGTCCGGTGGGCGGCGTTTCCCCACCCACCTGTCTCGCTTGTCTCGCTTCGTCTCGAACCATCTCGCCCCACCAGAGGAGCTGTCCGTGTCCGTGCTCGACGACATCGTCGACGGCGTGCGGATCGACCTCGCACGACGTCAGAGCGACCGGCCGCTGGCCGAGGTGCGAGCGGCGCTCGCCGACGCCCCGGCCCCGCGCGACCCGATGCCGCACTTCCGGGCGCCGGGGTCGAGCGTGATCGCCGAGGTCAAGCGCCGCAGCCCCAGCAAGGGCGACCTCGCCGACATCCCCGACCCCGCCGCGCTCGCTGCCGAGTACGCCGCCGGGGGAGCGGCCGCGATCAGCGTGCTCACCGAGGAGCGCCGCTTCGGCGGCAGCCTCGCCGACCTGTACGCCGTCCGGGCTGCGGTCGACGTCCCCGTGCTGCGCAAGGACTTCATCGTCGACTCCTACCAGCTCGTCGAGGCCCGCGCGGCCGGAGCCGACCTGGCGCTCCTCATCGTCGCGGCGCTGAGCGACGGCGAGCTGCGCCGACTGCACGACGAGGCGCGCGAGCTCGGGCTCACCGTCCTCGTGGAGGTGCACGACGAGGAGGAGACGCTGCGCGCCGTCGACCTCGGCGCCGACCTGATCGGCGTCAACGCGCGCAACCTCAAGACCCTGGCCGTCGACAACGACACCTTCGGTCGGTTGGCCCCGCTGATCCCGTCCGACCGCGTCATGGTGGCCGAGTCGGGCATCTCCGGCCCGCACGACGTGGCGCGCTTCGTCGACGAGGGCGCCCGCGCGGTGCTGGTCGGCGAGGCCCTGGTGAAGGACGGCGCCCCGCGCGCCGCCGTCGCCGCGATGACAGGACTCACGACAGGAGCTCAGGCATGACGACGATCCCCACGCCCTCGGGCCGCTTCGACGCCGACGAGCAGGGCTGGTTCGGCGACTTCGGCGGACGGTTCATGCCCGAGGCCCTGATCGCCGCCCTCGACGAGCTCACCGAGGCCTGGCAGGACGCGATGGCCGACCCGGCCTTCCGCGCGGAGTTCGACGCGATCCTGCGCGACTACGCCAACCTGCCGAGCCCGCTCTACCACGCCGAGCGGCTCAGCAAGCAGGTCGGCGTGCGCATCCTGCTCAAGCGCGAGGACCTCAACCACACCGGCGCCCACAAGATCCGCAACGTCCTCGGCCAGGCGCTGCTGACCAAGCGGATGGGCAAGAAGCGGGTCATCGCCGAGACCGGTGCCGGCCAGCACGGCGTGGCCAGTGCCACCGCCGCCGCCTACTTCGGGCTCGACTGCACCGTCTACATGGGCGCCGTCGACGCCAAGCGACAGGCCCTCAACGTCGCGCGCATGCAGCTGCTCGGCGCGAAGGTCGTCACGGTCGACTCGGGCAGCGCCACGCTCAAGGACGCCATCAACGACGCCCTGCGTGACTGGGTCGCCAGCGTCGACCACACCGCGTACCTCTTCGGCACCGCCGCCGGTCCGCACCCGTTCCCGAGCCTGGTGCGCGACTTCGCGCGGGGGATCGGCGACGAGGCGCGCGCCCAGTGCCTCGAGCAGTACGGCGTCCTGCCGGACGCCATCGCGGCGTGCGTGGGCGGCGGATCCAACGCGATCGGGCTCTACCAGGCCTTCCTGGACGACGACGCGGTCGCGATCTGGGGCTACGAGCCCGGCGGCGACGGCGTCGAGACGGGGCGCCACGCGGCCACGATCCACGCCGGCGACAGCGGCGTCCTGCACGGCGCCCGCACGTTCGTGCTGCAGGACGAGGACGGGCAGACCGTCGAGTCGCACTCGATCTCGGCCGGCCTCGACTACCCGGGCGTCGGCCCGCAGCACGCCCACCTGGCCCGCACCGGTCGCGCGGAGTACCGCCCGGTGACCGACACCGAGGCGATGGAGGCGATGGCGCTCCTCAGCCGCACCGAGGGCATCATCCCGGCGATCGAGACCGCGCACGCGATCGCGGGGGCGATCAAGGACGCGCCGAGGCTGCGCGAGGAGCGCGGCGAGGACGCCACGATCCTGATCAACCTGTCGGGGCGCGGTGACAAGGACATGGAGACGGCCCTCACGTGGTTCGGGCTGGGAGAGGCCCGATGAGCCACCAGATCGTCGAGACCGCCTTCGCCAAGGCCCGGTCGGAGGACCGCGCCGCCCTGGTCGGCTACCTGCCCGCCGGCTTCCCCGACGTCGACGGCGGCATCGAGGCCCTGCGGGCCATGGTCGACTCCGGGTGCGACGTCATCGAGGTCGGCCTGCCCTACAGCGACCCCGTCATGGACGGCCCGACCATCCAGGCTGCGGCCCAGCAGGCCCTCGAGGGCGGCATCCGCACCGCCGACGTATTGCGCACGGTCGAGGCAGTGGCCGCCACCGGCACGCCGACCGTCGTGATGACCTACTGGAACCCCGTCGAGCGCTACGGCGTCGAGCGCTTCGCCGCCGATCTCGCGAACGCCGGGGGAGGGGGCCTCATCACGCCCGACCTGACTCCCGACTTCGCGCCGGAGTGGATCGCCGCCGCCGACAGCCACGGCCTCGACAAGATCTTCCTCGTCGCGCCGTCGTCCACCGACGCCCGGATCGCGATGACCACCGCGGCCTGCCGCGGGTTCGTCTACGCGACCGCCGTCATGGGCGTCACCGGCGCCCGCGCGGCCAGCAGCGACCTCGCCGGTCCGTTGGTCGCACGCTCCAAGACGGTCACCGACCTGCCGGTGGGCGTGGGCGTCGGGGTGGGTACTGCCGACCAGGCCGCCGAGGTGGCGTCGTACGCCGACGGGGTGATCGTGGGCTCGGCCTTCGTCCGCACCCTCCTCGACCACCCCGACGACCGGGCCGCGGGGCTGCGGGCCCTCTCGGCCCTCGCGGCCGACCTGGCCGAGGGCGTGCGTCGTCGTGCGTAGGGCCCTGGCGAGTCTCGGTGTCGTCGGCGCGCTCGTGCTCGGCGCGTGCGGCTCCGACCCCGACGCCCCGTTCGCCGGCACCCCGCTGGACCCGGTCTACACGGTTCCGGACGTCGACCTCGTCGACACCGAGGGCGACGACTTCTCGCTCGCGGCCGACACCGACAAGCGGCTCACGCTGGTCTTCTTCGGCTACACGCGGTGCGAGGACATCTGCCCCGCGGTGCTCAGCAACCTCGCCTCGGCCCTCGTGCGTCTCGACGAGTCGCAGCGCGACGACGTCGACGTCGTGATGGTGACCAGCGACCCCGACTACGACACACCCGAGCGCATCCGCGACTACCTCGACAGCTTCGACACCACCTTCATCGGAGCCACGTCCGACTTCGACACCGTCGTCGAGGTCGGCCGGTCGCTGGCGGTCGGGATCGACCGTGACGACCCGGGCGGCCACACGACCCAGATCATGGGTGTCGACGTGGCCGACGAGGCTCCGGTCTACTGGAGCCAGGACACCACCCCCGCCCAGTACGCCGCCGACATCCAATTCCTGCTCGAGGACTCCTGACGTGACCCTGCTGCCCCTGTCGATCCCGAGCCCGTCCAGCGGCGTCTGGTACCTCGGCGAGATCCCCGTCCGGGGCTACGCCCTCTCGATCATCCTCGGGATCGTCGTCGCGATCTGGATCGGCGAACGACGCTGGGCCGCGCGCGGCGGGAGCGTCGGCGACGTGCAGGACCTGGCGATCTGGGCGATCCCGTTCGGCCTCGTGGGTGCTCGCGCCTACCACGTCGCGACCGACTCGGGCCTCTACTTCGGCGAGGGCAACAACCCCGTCGAGGCCCTCTACATCTGGAACGGCGGCCTGGGCATCTGGGGCGCGGTGGCCCTCGGAGCGGTGGGCATCTACATCGGCGCGCGCCGCAAGGGCATCCGGCTGCTGCCGATGCTCGACGCCCTCGCGCCCGGCGTGATCGTCGCGCAGGCGATCGGTCGCTGGGGCAACTGGTTCAACCAGGAGCTCTACGGCCGTCCGACCGACCTGCCGTGGGGCCTGGAGATCGACCCGGCCAACTACCCGGGCGGCCAGACCTTCCCCGAGGGCACGACCTTCCACCCGACCTACCTCTACGAGTTCCTCTGGAACCTCGGCATCTTCGGGTTGCTCATCTGGGCCGACCGGCGCTTCAAGCTCGGCTTCGGCCGGGTCATGGCGCTCTACGTCATGGGTTACACCCTCGGGCGCGGGTGGATCGAGCACCTGCGCATCGACACCGTCGAGCTCAGCGACGTCGGTGGCCTGCGCTTCAACGTGTGGACCTCGATCGTGCTGTTCGTCGCCGCGGCTGCGTACTTCGTGTGGAGCTCGCGCCGGCACCCCGGCCGCGAGGACTCGGCCTACCTGCCCGGCCGCGAGCCGGTCGAGGAGGCGGAGGTGGCCCCGGACGCCCCCGCTGACGCCGCTACCGACGCTCCCGGCGACGGTCGGGCCGGCGCGGGCGCCGGGGACGACACCCCGCCCGACCGCGAGCGCACCTGAGGGTCGTTGCTCACGGCTGGCCGCCGCGTGCAGGCGGGGTGACCTTGTCGGCATGTCCACCGCGGGCTTCTTCGGCTCTCGGCAGGTTCACCCGGTGGTAATCTTCGGACTTCCGCCGCGTGGGCCAACGTTGTCCCCTGCGACCCACCGTTGCCGCCGGTCCACCCGACACGGGGAAGCCCGGCAGCAACCGACGCCGACGGGAGAACACCAGTGCCTTATCCGCACGCGTTCCCGCCAGTT
>JBFJKO010000016.1:0-17057 GCA_041634935.1 Nocardioides sp. | reverse complement strand
CTCGACCGGTTCGCAGGGCGAGCCGATGGCAGCGCTGAGCCGCATCGCCCAGCGCAACCACAACTTCGTCCACATCGAGGAGGGCGACACCGTCCTGCTCGCCTCGAGCCTGATCCCCGGCAACGAGAACGCCGTCTACCGGGTGATCAACGGGCTCTCGCGCTGGGGCGCCAACGTCGTCCACAAGGGCAACGCCCACGTGCACGTCAGCGGTCACGCCAGCGCCGGCGAGCTCCTCTACTGCTACAACATCGTCAAGCCGCGCAACGTGCTGCCGGTGCACGGCGAGATCCGGCACATGCTGGCCAACGCGGCCCTCGCCCGTCAGGTGGGCATCGAGAACGTCGTCGTGGCCGAGGACGGCGTCGTGGTCGACCTCGTCGACGGCGTGGCCTCCATCGTCGGCAAGGTCGAGTGCGGCTACGTGTTCGTCGACGGCTCCTCGGTCGGCGACATCACCGAGTCCGACCTCAAGGACCGTCGGATCCTCGGCGAGGAGGGCTTCCTCTCGATCATCGTCGTGGTCGACTCCGTGACCGGCAAGGTCTCCGCGGGACCCGAGATCCACGCCCGCGGCAACGCGCTGGAGGGGGAGTCCTTCGACGACGTCAAGGCGATGGTCACCAAGGCCCTCGACCAGGCGATCGCCGACGGCAACACCGACGCCTCCCAGCTGCAGCAGACCGTGCGGCGCACGGTCGGCCGCTGGGTCAGCAACACCCACCGCCGTCGTCCGATGATCATCCCGGTCGTCGTCGAGGCCTGACACGTCCCGACGTACGCGAAAGGCCCCCACCGAGAGCTCGATGGGGGCCTTCGCCGTGTCACTCAGTGTTCAGCAGGTCACTTCTTGATCTTGATGAAGAAGTCCTGCGTGCTGGCGGCGTAGTTGCCGGCGCCGCGGTACTTCGCGGTGAGGTCGTGCTTCTTCGCCTTCTTCAACGACGGCAGCGAGATGCGGACCTTGCCGTTGTCGCCGAGCGAGCCCTCGCCCACGGTCCGCCTGCCCTTCTTGATGACGACCATGCCCCGCGGGTCCAGGCCGCGGCTGACGACCGCCACCTTGGCCATCGGGATCGTGCCCTTCTTGACCTTCCTGGGGGCAGTGACCCTCGTGGTGGTGCTCGCCTTGTCGACGACGAACGTCAGGTCCACCGAGCTGGCGCCGTGGGTGGCGTCCCCTCGATAGCTGACGGTGGCGTCGTACGACCCGGCGTTCAGGCCACGCGGCAGGTCGACGACCGCTTCTCCGCGGTTCATCTCCCCGGTCCCGATGAGCACGTCGCCGACCTTCACCTTCACCGTGCCGGTGGCGGTCGGGTCGGGCGTCGTCGCCACGATCGTGCTGGGCTTCCCGTACGTCGTCGGGTCGGGGTTGCGGACCGCGGTGATGTCGCTGGCGATCACGCACTGCGTGATCGTGACGTTGTCGACCATCCAGCCGGAGTAGTCGGCCAGACCGCCACAGCCGTCACGGCCGATGTCGAAGCGCAGCTGCACGGTGTCGCCCACGGCGACGTCGAGCGCCGTGAGGTCGACCTGCGACTCGCCCCAGGTGCCGGTCACCTGGCCGCCGTCGGTGCCGGTGAAGCCGTCCTCGCCGGCGAGCGGGTTGGTGTTGCCCCCGCCCAGCGAGGTGAGGGTGGACGGTGCGTTGAAGAGGTAGGCGTCGGCGTGGATGACCTCGAACTCCGAGGCGTTGACGCTGATCTTGACGTTGCCGCCGTCGTAGCCGCCCTCGGTGGCCACGTAGTGCTCGAAGGTGAGTCGTGGCGCGATCCCGCCCTCCGGCATGGTGACGACCGGGCTGATGATCGAGTCACGGCTGGAGAAGTCGTTGACCCCGTCACCCGAGCAGTCGCCGAGGTCCGGAGCCGGACCCCGGGCCACGGTGCCGGCGTGGTCGCCGGGCGCGTCGTCCGTGGCCTCCCACGGAGCACCGAAGCCGCCGAAGTAGCCGATCTGCGGGAGCGCGGTGAGTTCCTGCTCCGCGGTCCACCCACGGAGCCCGTCCTCGAAGTCCTCCGAGAGCACGGCCCGGTCGGTGAAGCCGGCGCCACAGAGCGACGGCGAGCCCGCCTCGAGCAGCGGCTGGAAGTCACAGACCACCGGGTCCATGCGCATCTCGACCGCGGTGATCGTGTCGGCGACCTGGGTGCAGTCGGCCGCCGCGATCGGCGTCGCCGGGGTCTGGCCACCGTTGGTCTCGGTCGAGACCTGGTTGATGGGCTGGCCGACGAGGTCGGTGCACGACTGCTCGAGGGCGTCCGCCGCCGCGGTGAAGTCCGACCCGGGGGTCAGGTAGGCGGTCTGGGCGCGCCACCAGATGTTGGCGACCTTGTCGAGACCGAGACCGGTGATGGACTGGCCGTTGTAGTCACCGCCGTCGACCATGAGGGCGTAGGCGTGGTTGGGCACGCCGGAGTTGCCGTGGACGCCACCGTTGTCGGTGAAGTTCGGGTCGCAGTTGTACTCCGCGTCCGAGACCTTGCCCGGGTCGCCGTAGCAGGTGGGGGTCCACATGTCGCGGATCGCACCACCGAAGGCCTCGGACTTCTCGCCGACGAGCCAGCGGGTGGAGTCGGTGCGCGTCGAGATGTCCTCGGCGGTGATCTCGATGGTCGAGGTGCCGGCGGCCTTGAAGCGGACGCCGTCGGCCTTGGTGACCATGATCCCGGAGATGTCGGCCGACCCCGCGACGGCGAACGGCACGCCGTTGACGTTGTTGCCGATGACGATGCCGGTCGCGCCGGCGGCCTCGGCGTTGTCGACCTTGGACTGGAACGTGCAGGAGCCGCGGTCGACGTAGGCGTAGGAGCCGGCCACCTCGGCGGCGTTGGTGAACGCTCCGCAGCCGTCGGTGGTGCTGGCGCCCGTGTCGGCCGAGTCGGTGGCCACGACGACGTCGGTGGTCACCGTCTCGGTGGTGTAGCCGTCGCCGAACGACGCGGCTGCCGCCTTGCACGGCCCGGCCTGGGCCTCGGGCGCGATGATGTCGACCTCGAGGGCGGGCGAGGCGGTCGGCTCGCACTCGCCGTCGGGACGCTTGGCGTCGAAGGTCTCGCCCTCGTCCTCACGGCCGTTGACCAGGTCGAGGGTCTCGCCCCAGACGTCGGAGTAGGCCTCGTTGAGCGCACCCGACTGGTACTGGTAGATCAAGCCGGAGGTGTACTCGGTGTAGGCGTGACCCCACTCGTGCGACACGATGTCGTCGGACGTGACGCCGTCGCAGTAGTTGGTGGTGACGCCGTTCCAGTTGGCGTTGGGGCACGAGATGCGCGGGTCGTTGTTGACCGTCTTCATCACTGCGCCGAGGCCGTCGTAGGAGTCGCGGCCGAAGGTGTTGGCGTAGAACCAGTAGGCCTCACCCGCGGAGTTGACGAGGTTCTGCTGGTCGACGTTGAGGTCACCGGGGAAGGCGTCGCCCTCGGACCAGACGAGGTCGGACTCTGCGGGGGAGGACTCGTAGAGCTCACGGTCGAGCGCGTCGTTGACCGTCGACCAGCGGTTGACCGGCTTGCGGGTGTTGGCGTCGACGATCACCATGTCGCGGATGCCGGGACCGGTCACCTCGACGAGGTAGGCCAGGACGTTCTCGCCCGTGTCGTCGCCGCGAAGGGCGCCCAGGCGGTAGATCACGAGCTCGGGCTCGCCGGCCTGGAGGTCCTTGCCGGCGTCGGCGCCGTTCTCGCGGTCGGCCGGCTCGCTCTCCACGAGCCGGACCGCCACCTCGGCGGCCGTGGCGGCGTCGTACTGCGGCTCGACGGAGAGGTCGAGGTCCGGGACGGCGAAGCCGGCGATGGAGGTCAGGTCGCCGTCGGGGTCGACGTTGGCCTTCAGCCGGGAGGCGAAGACCTCGACGCCCTGGTACTTCTGGACGTAGGAGACGGTCCAGCCGTAGCGGTTGGGCATCACGCCGGTGCGCGTGAGCTCGCCCTCGGCGGCACCGAAGGCGGCGCCGTACCGGTCGAGGTAGGCGTCGGTCTTGGCAGCGGCCTTGGCGGTGCTGTTGCCCGCCAGGGTCGGGAGCAGGTCGGCCTTCGACCCGCGGGCGGCGACGAAGCCGACCTTGCCGGTCGCGCTCTCCTCGCTGACGCGGACGTTGCCGTCGGCGGCGCGACGCATGGCCTGCACCCCGGTGGGGTCAGGGGCGACCTGGGCCAGGCCCACTGCCGCCGAGGGTGAGGCGGGCGAGAACGCCAGCCCCGTCCCGAGAAGTGCCAGGCTGAGCCCGGCCTTGAGGAATTTCACGTGTTTCCCTCCGAGTGGTGAAATTTGGAGGCTCGCAGGGGTGTGAGCCACCAAACACGCACCCTAGGAACAAGTTGGCAACATGGTCTACCCATGAGCGGTCACGTCCTTGTCACGACTTCGACGGGGGTGACGTCTCCCGAGCCGGACGACGACACGCATCCGTGGGGTGCAAGTGACAGGTGTGGCGATCGCCTAGGTTGATGACATGGCGACCCGCACGTCTTCCCCGACGGGTTCGCGGAGCAAGAGCACGACTGCGTCCGGTTCGACCCGGAGCAGCAGCTCGAGCACCCGATCCCCGAGCGCCAGGAAGCAGACCTCCCGACCCTCCACCTCGACCGCGCGGTCGGGGGCGAAGAAGCCTCCCGCGAAGAAGCCGGCTCCCAAGAAGTCTGCAGCGAAGCGTCCCACCGCCAAGCGGACGGTGGCGGCCCGGCCGGCACCTCGCGCGGTGCGCACGGGCACCGGTCCCGTCGCCCGGTTCTTCCTCATGGTGCTCCGGGGCCTGGGAGCCCTGTGGCTGGCCGCCGCCCATGCCGTGGGTGCGGCGGCCCGTGGTCTCGGTCGGACCGCTCGCGAGCTCGACCCCGAGCACCGTCGTGACGGTGCCGGGCTGTTCCTCTTCGCGGTCGCCGTCGTGGTGGCCTCCTCGGTGTGGTTCGAGGCCACCGGCGGGATCATGGAGTTCGCCCGCGCCGCCGTCGTCGGCACCGTGGGCAAGGTCGGCTGGCTCGTCCCGCTGGCGCTGGTGTGGTCGGCCTGGCGGATCATGCGCGACCCCGTCGGCAACGGACCCGCGGGCCGTCAGGCCGTCGGCTGGGTAGCCCTGAGCCTCGGCGCGCTCGGCATCGTCCACATCGCCGCGGGCAACCCCCAGCCCGTGGCCGGCGACACCTCGCCGCTGCGTGAGGGGGGCGGCGCCATCGGCTACGTCGTCTCCTCGCTGCTGATGGACCTCCTGCGCACCACCGGCGTCGTCGTCCCGGTGCTGCTGCTCATCGCCGTGTTCGGCGTGCTCGTCATCACCGCCACGCCGCTCTACCGCGTGCCGGAGAAGCTCGCGGTCCTGCGCGACACCGCGCTCGGCCGCGTCGATGACGACGGCTCGCAGCCGGCGCGCTCCGACGACGACTGGGACATCGACCCCGACCTCGGCGACCCGGCGTACGACTCGCCGGTGCTGGAGGACACCGCGACCCGCAAGCGTCGCCGTGGGCGCTCGCACGACCCCGAGGTCGACGCCGATACCGACGCCGACACCGACGCGATGGCGGCGTTCGTGGACCACGACGCCGACCAGGCGTCGCCCGACGCCCTCGACGTCGCCCTCGCGCACGACGACCGGGACGACCACGTCGCCGAGGCGCAGGTGCCGGACGCCGTCGTCGCGGCGACCGCCGGGTCCCGCGCCGAGCAGCTCGAGCCGCCGCCGCACGCGCCGCTGGAGCCCCGCATGGAGCAGCTCGCGCTCTCGGGTGACATCGTCTACTCGCTGCCCGCCAACGAGGTGCTCAAGCCCGGGTCGGTGCACAAGGCGCGCTCCAAGGCCAGCGACGAGGTCGTCGACCGACTCACCGAGGTGATGTCGCAGTTCAACATCGACGCCCAGGTCACCGGCTACACCCGCGGCCCGACCGTCACCCGCTACGAGGTCGAGCTCGGCCCCGCGGTGAAGGTGGAGAAGGTCACCGCGCTGTCGAAGAACATCTCCTACGCCGTCGCCTCGGCCGACGTGCGGATCCTCAGCCCGATCCCCGGCAAGTCGGCGATCGGGATCGAGATCCCCAACATCGACAAGGAGAAGGTCACCCTCGGTGACGTCCTGCGCTCCACCACGGCGCGCAGCGACCACCACCCGATGATCGTCGGGCTCGGCAAGGACGTCGAGGGCGGCTTCGTGGTCGCCAACATGGCGAAGATGCCGCACCTCCTGGTCGCCGGGGCCACGGGCTCCGGAAAGTCGAGCTTCATCAACTCGATGATCACCTCGGTGCTGATGCGCTCCACGCCCGACGAGGTCCGGATGATCCTGGTCGACCCCAAGCGGGTCGAGCTCAACATCTACGAGGGCATCCCGCACCTGATCACCCCGATCATCACCAACCCCAAGAAGGCCGCCGAGGCGCTGGCCTGGGTCGTGCGCGAGATGGACCTGCGCTACGACGACCTGGCCAACTTCGGCTTCCGGCACGTCGACGACTTCAACAAGGCCGTGCGCGCCGGGAAGGTCGAGGTGCCCCCGGGCAGCGAGCGCGTGCTGTCGCCGTACCCCTACCTGCTGGTGGTGGTCGACGAGCTCGCCGACCTGATGATTGTGGCCCCGCGCGACGTCGAGGACGCCGTCGTCCGCATCACCCAGCTGGCGCGGGCCGCCGGCATCCACCTGGTGCTCGCCACCCAGCGACCCTCGGTGGACGTCGTGACCGGTCTGATCAAGGCCAACGTGCCCTCGCGCCTGGCGTTCGCGACGTCCTCGCTCGCCGACAGCCGCGTCATCCTCGACCAGCCCGGTGCCGAGAAGCTCGTCGGTCAGGGTGACGGACTCTTCCTGCCCATGGGCGCCTCCAAGGCGGTCCGCGTGCAGGGGTCGTGGGTCACCGAGGCCGAGATCGCCCACGTGGTCAAGCACTGCAAGACCCAGCTCGAGCCGACCTACCGCGAGGACGTCACCGCTCCCGCGGCCAGCAACCGCGTGCTCGACGACGACATCGGCGACGACATGGACCTGGTGGTCCAGGCGATCGAGCTGGTCGTCTCCACGCAGTTCGGTTCCACCTCGATGCTCCAGCGCAAGCTGCGCGTCGGGTTCGCCAAGGCCGGCCGGCTGATGGACATCCTCGAGAGCCGCGGGGTCGTCGGCCCCAGCGAGGGCTCCAAGGCCCGCGACGTGCTGGTCAAGCCCGACGAGGTCGACGCCGTCATCTTCACCATCCAGGGGGAGCAGTGAGCACCATCTCCGAGAGCGTCATGTCACCCGACGAGGTCGAGCTCGCGCCCCAGGAGTCGCTGGAGGTGCATCGCGACGGTCCGCTGTCGCTGGTCGTGGGAGCCTTCGCCGGGGTCGTGGCCGTGGCGTTCCTGCTGCGCGGCGTCGGCACGGGCTCGGTGCTCGACTGGGCACTCTTCGCGCTCACCGGCGCGGTCGCGGTCATGCACCTCTCCGCGCTCGTCGACGCCCGCGCCCCCCTCCTCGTCCTGGACGGGCTCGGCGTGCGCGTGCGCCGTGGCGCCCTGTGGGAGGGCGTCGCGTGGTCCGACGTCGACCACCTCGAGCACCGTCGCCGCGCGAGCACCCTGCGCGACGGCTCGCTCACCGTCGTCACCACCGACGGGCGCCGTCTCGGCACCCGTCTCTCGCTCTCCACCCGCCTGGTCGGTGCCGACTGGCACGAGGTCGAGGACGCCCTCGAGGAGCTCAGTGGCGGAACGGTGCCGATCATCGCGCCGCCGCGCGCCGAGCGTCCCGAGCCGGTGGGGGAGCCGTCCGAGGAGGTGGGCGGCACCGAAGAGCCCGAGGCCGAGGCTTCGACCGAGCCGGACGCGGAGCTCGTGCCCCGGAGCGAGACCGACGGCTACGCCGAGTCCGCCGAGCCGGCTGAGCTCGACGTCGTGATCGCGCCGCAGCGTGCGTCGCGCCCGGCCCTGCGCGGTGAGGTCGTGCTGACGTCGTCCCTCCGTCCGGAGCCGGCGGAGCCCGCAGCCTCCGAGGAGCTGCCCCCGAACGAGCTGACCCAGACGATCCTCATCGACGGCTACCGGGGGACGGGGCCCATCGCCCCCGTCGCCCCGTCCGAGCCGCTGGAGTCGGTGGAGCCGGTGGTCGGGCGGCAGCTCGCGCTGGCACGTCAACGGGTCGGCGTCTCGGTCGAGTCGCTCGCCGAGCGCACGCGCATCCGTCCGCACGTCATCGAGGCCATCGAGGTCGACGACTTCGCGCCGTGCGGCGGGGACTTCTACGCCCGCGGTCACCTGCGCACCCTGGCCCGCGTGCTCGGCGTCGATGCCGCCGAGCTGCTGGCGCTGTACGACGAGCGCTACGCCCATGCACCGATCGACGCCCGCCGGGTGTTCGAGGCGGAGCTCGCCGGCGCCCAGGGCAGTGGCCGCGGTGGGCGGGGCGGGCCGAACTGGTCGGTCCTCGTCGCCTCGGTGATGGCCGTCGTCCTGGTCTGGTCGGTCGCCCGACTGGTCATGGACGGGCCGGTCCCGCTCTCCGACCAGCCGGTGCTCAACGGCTCACCCGGTGGCCGCGCGACCCTGTCGGGGGCCACGACCGAGGTGCCGGTCACCCTGACCGCCGCCACCGGTGGCGCCCGCGTGATCGTGCGCGACGCGCGTCAGCAGGTCGTCTTCGACGCCCAGCTCGCGTTCATGCAGACCGCCGAGCTGAGCGTGGCCCCGCCGGTGCGGATCAGCACGACCGACGGGGGGCTCCTCGTCACCGTCGACGGCACCGACGAGGGCGCCCTGGGCGCCACCGGTCAGGACGCCCAGCGCACCTACGTGCCGTGAGTCACGTCCGCACCGAGCCGCCGTGGTTGGTGGTTCGGTGCGGCGGGGCGGCATAGTGGGTCCGACATGACGACTTCGACGACCCCCATCTCCGACTCCGCGAGCACCCTCCCGACCAGTGCCGGCGAGAGTGCCGCGCCGGACGAGCTGCTCTCGGTGGCCATGCTCACCCTCGGGTGCGCCCGCAACGAGGTCGACTCCGAGGAGCTGGCCGGTCGGCTCGCCGCCGACGGGTTCCGGCTGGTCTCCGACCCGGCCGAGGCCGACACGGTCGTCGTCAACACGTGCGGCTTTGTCGAGGCGGCCAAGAAGGACAGCGTCGACGCGCTGCTCGAGGCCTCCGACCTCAAGGAGACCGGCCGCGCCAAGGCCGTCGTGGCAGTGGGCTGCCTGGCCGAGCGCTACGGCAAGGACCTCGCCGAGACGCTGCCCGAGACCGACGCCGTCCTCGGCTTCGACGACTACCCCGACATCGCCGGACGCCTGCGCGCGATCGTCGCGGGGGAGACCCACCACCCGCACACCCCGCAGGACCGACGTCTCCTGCTCCCCATCAGCCCGGTCGACCGCACCGCACCCGAGGTGGCTCCGCGCCAGCGCCTCGAGTCCGGACCCCTGGCGCCCCTCAAGCTGGCCAGCGGGTGCGACCGGCGCTGCACCTTCTGCGCCATCCCGGCGTTCCGCGGCTCGTTCGTGAGCCGCCGTCCGTCCGACGTCCTCACCGAGGCGCACTGGCTGGCCGGCCAGGGCGTGCGCGAGCTCTTCCTCGTCTCGGAGAACTCCACCTCCTACGGCAAGGATCTCGGCGACCTGCGGCTGCTCGAGACGCTGCTTCCCGAGCTCACCGCCATCGAGGGCGTCGAGCGCGTACGCGTGTCCTACCTACAGCCCGCCGAGACGCGTCCGGGCCTCATCGAGGCCATCGCCACCACGCCCGGCGTGGTGCCCTACTTCGACCTGTCGTTCCAGCACGCCAGTGCGACCGTCCTGCGTCGGATGCGCCGCTTCGGCGACCCCGAGAGCTTCCTCGGCCTGCTCGAGAAGGTGCGGTCCTACGCGCCGGAGGCCGGCGTGCGCTCCAACGTCATCGTCGGGTTCCCCGGCGAGACCGAGGACGACCTGCAGACGCTGTGCGACTTCCTCGTCGCCGCCCGCATGGACGTCACCGGCGTGTTCGGGTACTCCGACGAGGACGGCACGGAGGCCGAGTCCTTCACCGACAAGCTCGACCCCGACGAGGTCTGGGCCCGGGCCCAGCACGTCACCACCCTGGTCGAGGAGCTCAACGCCCAGCGCGCCGAGGAGCGCATCGGCGAGGAGGTCGTGGTGCTCGTCGAGAATGTCGACGAGTCCGGGGCCGAGGGCCGCGGCGCCCACCAGGGTCCGGAGGTCGACGGCACCACCCGGCTCGAGGGCCCCGAGGTCTGGCGCGTGGGAGACCTCGTGCCGGCGCGCGTGGTGTCCACCGAAGGCGTCGACCTCGTCGCCGTCCCCACAGGAGAAGCGCGATGAGCGAGACGACCCCCGCGGCGAGGACGAGCAACTTCAACCTGCCGAACGCCCTGACGACCCTGCGGATCCTGCTGGTGCCGGTCTTCGCGTGGGCGATCCTCGGCCACGACCACGACTCGATCGGGTGGCGGGTCACGGCGTACCTGATCTTCGCGGTCGCCGCGATCACCGACAAGATCGACGGCGACATCGCCCGGGCCCGGGGGATCGAGACCGACTTCGGGCGGATCGCCGACCCGATCGCCGACAAGGCCCTCACGGGCATGGCGTTCATCGCCCTGTCGATCACCGGCGACATCTGGTGGGCCGTCACGATCGTGGTGCTCGTGCGCGAGTGGGCCGTGACGATCCTGCGGCTCTCGGTCGCCAAGAACGTCGTCATCGCCGCCGCCCGGAGCGGCAAGATCAAGACCATGCTGCAGGCGCTCGCTCTCGGCGGGCTCATCCTCCCCGGCAAGCAGATGACCGGCTGGGCCGACGTCCCCGGGGACGTCCTCTTCGCGGTCTCGCAGGTCCTGCTCGCCGCCGCGGTCGCCATGACGCTGTGGTCGGGCTACGAGTTCTTCCGCGAGTTCTGGCGCCAGCGCGGCCAGCTGTCCGACGCGCCGTCGAGTCGCACCTGACGTTTCCACGGAGTTTTCCGTCAGGGGTGGACGAGGGGTCCCGAGACCGGGTTAGTGTGGCGGTCTTCCCCTCTGCGGAGGTCCTTCTCTCGGGCTGAGCAGACGTAGTACCGACCCGTTGTGCTCAACCGTCGAAGGGCGAACTCCCTGTGTTCACGCACTCCTCACGCCGGCGCGGTGTCGCTGCCGGTGCACTGTTCAGTCTCGTCGTAGCGCCGCTCTCGGTGCTGGCCACCACGTCGCCCGCCTCGGCAGCGCCCGAGGACGAGGTCGAGGTGCAGATCCTCGCCACCAACGACTTCCACGGGCGCATCGCGAACGACCCCTTCTCGTCGTCGGCCGGTGCCGCGGTGATGGCGGGGGCCGTCGACGAGCTGCGGGCTGCGAACCCGTTCACGACGTTCGCCGCTGCCGGCGACCTGATCGGTGCCTCGACGTTCGAGTCGTTCGTCGACCAGGACAAGCCCACGATCGACGCGCTCAACGAGGCCGGCCTCGAGGTCTCCGCGGTCGGCAACCACGAGTTCGACCAGGGCTACGACGACCTCGTCGACCGGGTCATCGCCCCCTACGACCCCACCAGCAACCCCAAGGGCGGCGCCGAGTGGAAGTACCTCGGGGCCAACGTCAAGATGAAGGCGTCCGGCGACCCTGCGCTCGAGGCCACCTGGATCAAGGACGAGGGCGGGGTGCAGGTCGGTTTCATCGGGGCCGTCACCGAGCACCTCCCCGAGCTGGTGACCCCGGACGGGATCGCCGAGATCGAGGTCACCGACATCGTCGCCGCGACCAACGCCGCGGCGGACGACCTCGTCTCCAGCGGCGCCGACGTCGTGGTCCTCCTGGTGCACGAGGGGGCTCCGACCACCGACTGCTCCGCGATCGGCTCGCTGGGTGCCGACACCGACTTCGGATCGATCGTCCAGGGTGTCAACGACAACGTCGACGCGATCGTCTCCGGGCACACCCACCTCGCCTACAACTGCTCCTTCCCCGTGCCCGGCTGGTCCGGTCGCGACCTGACCGAGCGCCCGGTCGTCTCGGCCGGCCAGTACGGCGCCAACCTCAACCAGCTGGTCTTCACCGTCGACTCGAGCACCGGCGAGGTGCAGTCGAAGACCCAGGCGCTGCTCAAGCTGAAGGACGCCAACGGCGCCCCGCCCAACTACACCCCCGACGCGGCCACGCAGGACATCGTCGACGAGGCCGTCGCCAACGCCGAGGTCCTCGGCGCGGAGCCCCTGGGTGAGATCAATGACGACTTCTTCAGGGCCAAGCTCGCCAACGGCACCACCGAGAACCGCGGCGGCGAGTCCACGCTCGGCAACCTGGTCGCCGAGATCCAGCAGGACGCGACCGAGGACGAGACGTTCGGCTCTGCCCAGATCGCCTTCATGAACCCCGGCGGACTGCGCGCCGACCTGCTGGGGGTGGACGGCGCGTTCCCGCGCACCGTGACCTTCAAGCAGGCCGCCAACGTGCAGCCGTTCGCCAACACGCTGCTCAACATGGACCTCAGCGGCGCGGAGATCAAGACGGTGCTCGAGCAGCAGTGGCAGCCGGAGGGCGCCTCGCGACCCTTCCTCAAGCTCGGTGTCTCCGAGGGCTTCACCTACACCTACGACCCGGCCGCTCCCCAGGGCGAGCACATCCTCGCGATGTACCTCGACGGCGAGCCGATCGACCCCGCCGCCACCTACTCGGTGACGGTCAACTCCTTCCTGGCCTCCGGCGGCGACAACTTCAGCGCCTTCAAGGGCACCGGTCGCACGCAGGACACCGGTCGCACCGACCTCCAGGCGCAGGTCGACTACTTCGCCGAGTTCGCCTCGGCTGCGCCTCTCGAGGTCGACTACAGCCAGCGAGCCGTCGGCACCGTCCTGGGCGAGGGTCCGTTCGCGGCGGGCGACACGCTCGGCATCGAGCTCAGCTCGCTGTCCATGACCGGACCCGGTGACGTCACCGACACCGAGGTCGAGGTCGCGCTCGACGGGGACTCGCTGGGTGTCTTCCCGGTGACCACGACGGCCCTGGAGGCGTTGCCCGGCTTCGACGAGGCCGGCACCGCGTCGGTCTCCGTCACCATCCCGGCCGACGCGGTCACCGGTGACTACGACCTGATGATCAGCGGCGCGACCACCGGGACCGAGATCGCTGTCCCGATCTCCGTCACGGGCGCACCGGCCAAGGTCACGCCGCGGATGAAGGTGAACGCGCCCAAGAAGATCAAGTCGGGCAAGCGTCCGCTGATCAAGGTCGTGCTCGCCGGGAAGGGCGTCGGCAAGGTCACCGGCGACGTCCGGTTCCGCTACGCAGGCAAGCAGGTCACCAAGCGGGTCACCAACAGCACCGTGCAGCAGCGCCTTGCGCCGCTGACCCGCAAGACCAAGGTCAAGGTCATCTACCTCGGCGACGGTGAGAAGTTCACCCGCAACAAGAAGACGACCACGATCCGCATCCGCAACAAGTAGCACCCCTCTCGCAGCGACGCGGCCGGGGCAGGCACACCCTGTTCCGGCCGTGGGCTGCGTACTTCCCGGGTGCTGTCTCGGCCGCGCCCACTCCTCCATCTTCGAAGGGCTCTCTCGGTGTTCTCATCTCACGCACGGCGCCGCGGCTCGTCAGCGGTCGCACTCCTCGGACTGGTGGCCGGCGGTCTCGCCGTCTCCGCCACCGCCTCGCCGGCCGCGGCTCAGCCCGCGGCGGGCTCGCCCGTCTTCATCAACGAGATCCACTACGACAACACCGGCACCGACGTCGGCGAGTTCGTGGAGATCGCCAACCCCTCCGGCCAGGACCTGACGGGCTGGAGCATCGTGCTCTACAACGGCAACGGCGGTGGGGTTTATGGAGCCCCAACGAACCTGACCGGCTCCGACCAGGTCCAGTCCTTCGCGATCAGCGGCATCCAGAACGGGTCGCCGGACGGGGTGGCGCTGGCAGACGATGGCGGCGCGCTCGTGCAGTTCCTCTCCTACGAAGGATCGTTCCCCGGCGTGGGCGGGCCGGCTGACGGCGTGACCAGCACCGACATCGGGGTGGCGGAGACCGGCTCGGAGGCGGTCGGTCAGTCGCTCCAGCTCACCGGCACCGGCGCGACGTACGGCGACTTCACCTGGACCGGGCCTACCGCCGAGAGCCCGGGGGCGGTCAACACCGGTCAGACCTTCACCGGCATCGGTGGTCCCGCGCAGCCGGTGGCCGACTGCGGTGCAGACACGCTGGCGGTCGACACCGACGCCAGCGGCTCCCGCGACGTCTCGGCCGTCGACGCCGACAGCCGGATCGTCAGCGCGGCGATCAGCTCGGACGCCGTCGCCGGCATCACGCTCGACGACTTCACGGCGTCCACCGGTGACGGGGCCCCCGGCACCGCCACCCTCAACGTCTCCGACGCGACGGCCGACGGCGCCTACGAGGTCACCGTCGAGTTCAGCACCGACGACGACCCGGCCCAGACGACCACCTGCACCGTCAGCGTCGTCGTCAGCGACCAGGACGCGGTCACCCTCATCAGCACGATCCAGGGTGACGACGCCGCCTCCCCGCTCCTCGGCGAGCTGGTGAACGTCGAGGCGGTGGTGACCTCGGTGATCACCGCGAACGACGTCACCGACGGCTTCTTCCTCCAGGAGGAGGACGTCGACGCCGACGGCGACGCGGCGACCTCGGAGGGGGTCTACGTCTTCTGCCGCGCGAATTGCGCGGAGGTGATCGCGGGTGACCGCCTGCGCGTCTCCGGCCGGGTGGCCGAGTCCTTCACCAGCACCCAGATCGACGCGACTCCCGGGGTGGGCTCTTCCGAGCTGCTCGCCTCCGACGTGCCGCTGCCGACCGCCGCGGTGGTCTCGCTGCCGGCGGACTCCTCCACCGAGGACTCCGCGACGTTCGAGGAGGTCGAGGGCATGCGCACCTCCATCTCGACGACCCTCGCCGTGAGCGAGTACTTCAACCTGGCCCGCTTCGGTGAGATCGTGCTCACCGCAGGGGAGCGGGGCTACCAGTTCACCCAGACGAACGAGCCCAGCGTGGCAGGCTACGACGCCTTCCTCGCCGACCTCGCGACGCGCCAGATCGTCCTGGACGACGACAGCAACAGCCAGAACGCGGCCACGTCAGGACCCGCGGACAACGAGCCGTACTACTACCCGACCCCGGGCCTGAGCACCGGCAACTACTTCCGCGGCGGCGACACGATCACCGACCTGACCGGCGTCATGGAGTACGCCTTCGGTGCCTGGAAGCTGCGCCCCGTCGCTGATGCGGACTACTCGTTCGAGGCGACCAACCCCCGCCCGAGCGCGCCGGACGAGGTGGGTGGTCGGCTGACGGTGGCCAGCTTCAACGTGCTGAACTATTTCGCAACGATCGACGAGACGTCCTCGAACAGCTCCGGACCGTGTGGTCCGAGCGGCACCCTCGACTGCCGGGGCGCCGACTCGGAGGCCGAGCGCGAGCGTCAGCTCGACAAGATTGTCGCCGCACTCGAGACCCTCGACGCCGACGTCCTCGGCCTCATCGAGATCCAGAACGACGAGGGCCTCGCGACGCAGCAGGTCGTCGACGCGCTCAACGCCGCGACGGCGCCGGGCACGTACGACTCGATCGACACCGGGTTCATCGGCACCGACGCGATCAAGCAGGCGTTCGTCTACGACACCTCCACGGTCACCCCGGTCGGCGGCTTCGAGCTGCTGACCTCGGCTGACGACGCCAGGTTCGACGACGGACGCAACCGGCCGGCGCTGATCCAGACCTTCGAGGAGAACGCGACCGACGAGCGCGTCACCATCGCGGTCAACCACTTCAAGAGCAAGGGATCGGGCTGCGGCGCGGGCGACGACTCGCCTGCCGACGGATCCGGCAACTGCGACGGCACCCGGACCGCGGCGGCAGAGGCACTCGCCGACTTCCTCGCCACCGACCCCACCGGCAGTGGGGACCCCGACTTCCTGGTGATCGGAGACCTGAACTCCTACTCGCAGGAGCGTCCGATGACGGCCCTCGAGGACCGTGGCTACGTCGACCTGCTCGAGCAGTTCGAGGGCCTGGAGTCCTACGGCTACCTGTTCGACGGGCTGCTCGGGCACCTCGACCAGGGACTGGCCTCGGCAAGCCTCGTCGACCAGGTCACGGGCGCCGGCGGCTGGAAGATCAACGCCGACGAGAGCCCGCTCCTCGACTACAACGACGACGTGCGCGACGCGGGGGAGGCGTCATTCGAGCGTGAGTCGTCGGCGTTGCCGCTGTACGAGGCGAACGCCTACCGGTCGTCCGACCACGACCCGGTCGTCGTCGGCCTGGACCTCGGTGAGGAGCCGGCCACGCCGACGCCCTCCACGGTCTCCGCCAGTGCGGTCTCGGCGAAGGTCCTGGTGCTCACGGGCACCGCGGTCGCGGTCTCGGTCAGCGCGGACGGCACGACGCCCACCGGCACGGTCGAGCTGAGCATCGACGGCGAGAAACTCAAGAGCGCCACGCTCAGCGACGGCTCGGTCCTGGTGCCCACCGGTCGCTTCGACCGCACGGGCATCTACACCATCGACGTGGACTACCTCGGCGACGGGGCAGTGGCGCCGAGCAGCAGCACGGTGAAGGTCAAGGTCGTCAAGCAGGAGCCGAACCTGAAGATTTCGGCGCCCGCGAAGGTCGACCAGGGTGAGCGTCCGGTCGTCGAGGTCGAGCTGAAGGGGATCAACGCCACCGTCACCGGCGACGTCGTGTTCAAGTACGCGGGTCAGAAGGTGGTCAAGACACTCACCGACGGCACCGCTCGACTCCGGCTCGACAAGCTCAAGAAGAAGAAGACCAAGGTCAAGGTGGTCTACCGGGGCGACGGCGAACTCTTCACCCGCGTGATGAAGAAGACCACGATCAAGGTCGACCGGTCGTAGCACCCAGCACGCGCTCTCTGCCGGAGCAGGTCCTCGACCTGCTCCGGCAGAGTGCTGCTTCGCTGAGCACGGCCGAGTCGCTCACCGGTGGACGGGTCGCGGCCGTGCTGACCTCGGTGCCCGGGGCGTCGGCGCACTATCGCGGCGGGGTCGTCGCCTACGCGTCCGACCTGAAGGTCTCGCTGCTCGGCGTGGAAGAGACGCTCGTCGATCGCCACGGCGTCGTGTCGCCGGAGTGCGCCGTCGCCATGGCGACCGGCGT
>JBFJKO010000015.1:0-17529 GCA_041634935.1 Nocardioides sp. | reverse complement strand
GCGTTGCTGTCGCTGCCCGCCGTCCGGCTGGCCCGATGGCCCCGCGTGCCGTTCGCCCGCGCGCGCCGGGTGCCCGCGCTGTGGCTGGCCCACGACGTGGTCGTGAGCCGCGGCCGCCTGCGCCTCTACGGCTGGTGCAGCAAGGCCCTCTCCGGCGTGGTCGGGGTCTCGGAGGCCGTCATCAGCCGGCTCCGAGGCGCCTCGGGTGCGAGCGCCGGGCCGATGCTCCAGGTGGTGCACAACGGTGTCACCTTCCCCGTCGCGCTGGCCCAGGAGCGGACGGGCGCGACGCACGAGTCGCCGCTCGTGGGCCTCAACGGCCTGCTGACGCCGTGGAAGGGCCAGCAGGTGCTGCTCGACGCCGTGCCGCTGCTCGACGAGGCGGTGCGGGTGGAGCTGCTCGGCGGGACCCTGCCCAAGGACGCCGACTACGCCGCCGCCCTCGCCTCGCGGGTCGACGAGCTCGGGATCGGTGACCGGGTCGAGATCCTCGGGCACCACCCCGACCCACTGGCCCGCATGCGCACCTGGACGATCGCCGTCAGTGCCAGCACCGACCCGGAGGCCTGCCCCCTCGCCGTGCTGGAGGCGATGAGCATCGGACTGCCGGTGGTGGCGACCGACCACGGGGGAGCCCCGGAGGTGCTCGACGGGGCCGGTCTCCTCGTGCCGCCGCGCGATGCCGTTGCCCTCGCGGACGCGATCAACGATATGGTCCGGCACACCGAGCTGCGCACCGCCAGTGCACGGCACGGCCTCGACCGGGTCTCTGCGGCCCATCGGCTCGACGTCCAGACCGACCAGCTGCTCGACGTACTGAACCTGTCCGCTCGGGAAGGACACCTCGCATGAGAGCGCTTTTCGTCAACGAGAACATCGGCGGGCACCGCAGCGTCCACAACAACCTGCGGGCATCGTTGGCGGCGCACCCCGACGTCGAGGCCGAGTTCCTCGACGTCCCCAAGGCGCAGGGCCTCCGGCGCGCCGTCGGCACCTCCCTCCCGGGGCTGGGACGACTCGACCTCGACCTCCAGGCGCTGCGCGCCCAGCTGGCGCTGAGCGCCTGGGTGCGACGTCGGGTGCGCGCCAGCATGCACCGCTTCGACGTGCTGCACGTCTACACCGGCAACGCCGGGCTGGGCAGCGCCGACCTCCTCGCCGCGATGCCGTCGGTGGTCTCGACCGACGCCACCAACGTCACCAACGCCTACCGCCTGCCCAGTCGTGCGCCGACGCGCTTCACGCCGCGCGCGATCCGTGCCGCCCAGCGCTGGGAGCGGCCCGTCTACCACTCCGCCTCGCTGGTGGTCGCCAACACCGAGTGGGTCGCCCGCTCGCTGCGCGCCGACTACGCGATGCCGGAGGAGCGGCTGCGCGTCTTCCCGTTCGGCATCGTCGCCCCCGAGCTCGAGGACGGGCCGGCGCCGGGCGTCCGACGCCGCGACGGCCTCCCGCAGCTGGTCTTCGTCGGTCATCAGCTCGAACGCAAGGGCGCCCTGCGTCTGCACCGGCTGCACCAGGAGCACCTCGCCGACGAGTGCGAGCTGGTCATCGTGACCAGCGAGCAGGTGCCCCCGGGCCGCAACGTCCGGGCCGTGCACGACGTCACCGTCGGCTCGGGCCGGTTGTGGGAGGTGCTGCGCGACGGGGCGGTGTTCGTCTTCCCCAGCCAGATCGACCAGGCGCCCAACGCCGTGCTCGAGGCGATGGCGGCGGGGCTGCCCGTCGTGGGGCTGCAGGTCGCGGCGATGCCCGACACCGTGCCGGAGTCCTGCGGACGGCTGGTCGAGAAGGACGACGACCGGGCCCTGGTCGCCGTCCTGCGCCAGCTCGTGCACGACGAGGCGTTGCGCGTCGAGCTCGGCACCAACGCGCGGCGTCGCTTCGCCTCGCAGTACGACGCCGCGATCTCCACCGCGCGCCTGATCGAGACCCTCGAGGAAGCACGCGAGCTGTTCGCGGCGAGGCAGTCGGTCTCGTGAGCGCGCTGACCCGGGCGGGCGACAAGCTGCGCGTGCCGCTGCGCGCCTCCGGGCGCCTGCTCACGGGCCGCTCCGGACGCGGCGGGGGAGTGGTGCTGGCCTACCACGACGTGGTCGCCGGTCCCGAGGTCGACGGACCGTGGAGCGTGACCGCCGACCAGCTGCGCACCCACCTGAGGGTCACCCGACGCCTTGGCTTCACGTTCGTCACGCTCGCCGAGCTCACCCGGCGCACCCTGGCCGGCGAGTCGGTCGACGGGCTCGCCGCGATCGCCTTCGACGACGCCCTCGCGGGAGTGGCCCGCCACGCACTACCGATCCTGCACGAGCAGGGGGTCCCGAGCACGCTGATGACGGTGAGCACCGCCTGGGGCAACCCGCCGGCATGGTGGCCGGGCTCGGACCGCACGATGACGCGGGCCGAGCTCGTCGAGGCGGTCGGGCACGGCGTCGACCTCGCTGCTCACACCCGCACGCACGCCTCGCTGACCTCCCTGGCCGACGGGCCCGCCGGAGCGTTGCGCGACGAGGTGGAGGGCTGCCGGGCCGAGCTGGAGGACCTCACCGGCGCCCCGGTCCGGCTCTTCGCCTACCCGTACGGCCACCACGACCCCGCGGTCCGCGACGCGGTCGAGACCGCCGACTACGACGCGGCGTTCACGTTCCTCAACGGCCGGGTCGGAGCCGGGGTGGACCGACACCGGCTCCCGCGCCTCACCATGGGCGCGCACCAGAGCGCAGCCCGGCTGACCTACCACCTGGCGCGTCCGGCGCAGTCGTGGCCGGACCACCAGGTCGAACGCGTCGACGGGGTGCTCGAGAATCCTGCTCCGTGACCACCCTGATGTCATCATGGGTCAAGAGGGCGGCCCCTGTCGCCGACCGTCCGTTTCCCGCCATGCCCCCTGGAGTGAGTTCGTGAGCACACGTATGTCGACACCGCCTACCGTCAGGCGTGTGCGCCGCGTACTCGTCGGCTCGCTCCTCGCCGGACTGGTCCTGGGCGTGACCACGGTGCCCTCGCCCGCGGCGAGTGCTGTCGTGGAGGTGGCTCGCCCGGTGTTCACGCCGCTCGCCGGCCACGTGCAGAGCGCCGGCGTCGCTGAGCGGAGCACGACCGTCTCCGGCGCGAGCGTCTCGGAGAGGAAGAAGAAGGGGAAGAAGCGCCGCTTCGGCCCGCTACGCCTCGGCATCAGCACCGGCTTCAGCATCATGTACGCGAGCGACACCCGGCTCGCCAAGGACCTTGCACGGGCCGAGAACTTCGGCGCCGACCAGCTGCGTCTCGACATCAGCTGGGCCCTCATCGAGCCCGAGCCGGGCGTCTACGACTGGTCGCTGACCGACCGTCTGCTCAGCAGCACCAAGGCGAAGGGCATCAACGTCCTCGGGGTGATCGGTTTTGCGCCCGAGTGGAGCCACAACACCGACCGGTCGGTGAAGCCCGCGGTGTTCGCCGAGTTCGTCGACCTCGCTGCGAAGCGCTACGCCAACAAGGTCGCGGCCTGGGAGATCTGGAACGAGCCCAACCAGACCCGTTCCTGGCTCGCGAAGCCGAACCCGGCTGCCTACGCGCGCATGTTCGAGGCGGCCTCCGCGCCGATCCGGAAGCACGACCCCAAGGCCAAGATCCTGATGGGCTCCCTGGCGCCGGCCGTCGACGATCCCGACGGCATCGAGATCTCGCCGATCACCTTCCTCAAGGGCGTCTACCGCGCCAAGATCGACCGTTCGTCGTACGACGTCGTCTCGGTGCACCCGTTCAGCTATCCCGCGCTGCCCAGCGGCGACGAGGACTGGAACACCTTCAACCGGCTGCCCGACATCTACCGGGTGGTGAAGCGCAACGGCGACGGCAACAAGCCGTTCTGGCTCACGGAGTACGGCGCCCGCACGGGCTCGTCCTCGCGCTCGGTCAGCCTGAAGCGTCACACCAGGCTGATGATCGACGCCTACCGCGAGACCAAGAAGCTGCCGTTCGTGCAGGCGCTGTTCTTCTACTCCCTGCGGGACGCCTCGAGCAACCTCAAGGAGCCCGAGGACAACTTCGGTCTCCTCAAGTTCAACGGCCGGCCCAAGCCGGCCTACAAGGTCCTGCGCCGCGAGCTGATCAGGAACCCCTGACCGATGGACCTGATGGAGCACGCGGCCGCGGTCTGGGCGCGCAAGTTCTTCCTGCTCGCCGTGGCCCTGACGGTCGCGATCGGCGTCTACGCCCTCCGTGCGACCGCCCCGGAGCAGTACGAGGCGACCACGACGCTGCAGGTCCGCCTGCCCGACACCCAGGTCGGTGATCCGTCGAGCCAGGCGGAGTTCTACGGCGAGACCGTGGTCGGGCTGGCGACGACCCGTCTGGTTGTCGAGCAGGCCCTGGAGACGGCCGGTCGCGACGACGACCCGGACGACGTCGTCGACGACATCTCCGCCGCCGCCGACGGCGAGACCTTCCTCGAGATCAGTGCGTCCGGCTCCACGCCGGCGGAGGCCGTAGACCTGACCACGGCCCTGGCCGAGGTGCTGATCGAGCAGGTGGCCACCGAGCAGGCCGACGACTTCGCCAACCAGCGGGCCGCGGTCACCCAGGCCGTGGCGCAGCTGGGCCGCGACCGTCGGGTCGCGCTGAGCGACGGCACCGACCCGTTCGAGAAGGCCGCGCTGGAGCGCGAGCGCGAAGCGCTCCTCGGATCGCTGCGCACCATCGCCGAGAAGACCCCGTGGCGGCTCGAGGTCGTCGTCCCGGCGTCCGAGCCCGGCTCGCCCGCCGCGCCGACCCCGGTGCGCGACGCGCTGCTGGCGCTGATCCTGGTGCTCATCCTGGGCGCCGAGCTGATCGTGGCGCGACGCGCCTGGCGCGGTGCGCTGTCCGTGCGAGATCCCGCCAAGGACGCCGGCGAGGTCGCCGGCGTGCCGGCGCTCGTCGTCGACCCCGAGCAGTCGGCGGCAGCCCTCACCCCGCTGCTCCCGACCATCGGCTCGGCCCGGGCGGTCAACGTCGTCCAGAGCGGGCGGGTGCCGCAGGCCCACACCGTCGCGCTGCTTGCTGACCTGCTGGCGGCCCGTGGCGAGGACGTGCTGCTCGTCGACACGGGCGCGGCGCGCCCGACCGTCCACGCCGAGTACGGCCTCGAGGCGGCGCCCGGGCTTGCCGAGCTGCGTCGTTCGGGCAACCTCGAGACCACGCTGGAAGGGCTGCCGCGCTCCCGCGGGGTCCAGGTGCTGCCCGCCGGCGTCGTCGAGCTGAGCAGCAAGGCGCGACCACTCGCCGACGTGGTCAAGGCCGCTCCCCAGCAGCGGGTCGCCCTGGCCACCAGCATCGCCACGATCGACGGCCTGCTCGCCGTGGCCGCCGACCTCGACGGTCCGGTGGTCCTCGACGTCGACGCCGACATCACCCGCAAGCAGCTGCGGCTCCAGGTCGAGACCGTGCGCGGACTCGGCCTCGACCTCGTCGCGGTGACCGTATCGACCGGAGGTCGCCCCGCGGGTCGGCGAGCTTCAGCCCGCCGTACGGAGGCGCTCGCGGAGGCGTAGGGGGCGGAGCGCGCCGAGGCCTGCCGACTCGACCGGGGAAGCCCTTGTGGGTGAGGTCACGCTAGCCGAGTTTGCATATCGCTAACTCCAGCAAGCACTATGGGGGCATGGCCAAGAGCAAGGTCGGGCAGACCGTCGAGTCGCTCGGTGACTACCTCAGGGAGCAGCGTGTCGCATCGCGTCTCTCCCTGCGGCAGCTCGCCGTGCAGGCCGGCGTGTCGAACCCGTACCTGAGCCAGATCGAACGTGGTCTGCGCAAGCCCTCGGCCGAAGTGCTTCAGCAGATCGCTCGTGCGCTGCGCATCTCCGCGGAACAGCTCTACGTCCGCGCAGGGATCGTCAGCCCCGATGACGGTGTCGGGGGGTCGGTGGAGGTCGCAGTACTGAGCGACACCGGGCTCACCGAGCGGCAGAAGCTGTCACTTCTGGATGTCTACGCCTCGTTCATCGCCATGAATGGCGCTGAGCGACCTGAAAGCTCTGAACACTCCGACGGCGGTGGGGTCGACGACCCCGTGCCGGACGACTCGGGCGTCCCCCACGGGACCGGCGTGGACGAGCACGACACCACCCTGCACACCTCTGCACCACAATCCAAGGAGTAGTCACATGGCCAAGGCCAAGTTCGATTTCAAGTCCCTCGAGGTCCCCGCGGCCGCGCAGAAGCCCCTCTACGCCGGCGTCGGCGCCGGTGACCTCGCGGTCACCGCTGTCAAGGAGTACGTCGCCGACGTGCAGAAGTTCGTCACCGGCGCCCAGAAGGACGCCCAGGCCCGCGTCGCCGACGTGCAGAAGACCGTCACCGGCTTCGACCCCAAGGCCGTCCGCTCCTCCGCGCTCTCGGCCGCCAAGGCCCGTCGCGCCGCCGTCGAGGCCCGCGTCGCCGAGCTCCAGGCCGAGGCCAAGGGCCTGCCGACCAAGGTCCAGACCACGGTCAACGACAACGTCGCGACCGTGACCGGCACCGTCGTCGGCACCTACGGCGACCTCGCCAAGCGCGGCGAGGCTGTCGTGCGCGGCACCAAGCTGCCCTCGACCGCCTCCGTCGAGGTGAAGGTCAACAGGACCAAGCCCGCCGCCAAGAAGGCCCCGGTCCGCAAGCCGGCCAGCAAGACCGCCGCCAAGCCCGCCGCGAAGGCCTCGAAGCCCGCTTCCAAGCCCGCCGCCAAGCCGGCTGCCAAGAAGGCCCCGGCCAAGAAGGCTCCGGCCAAGAAGGCTCCCGCGGCCACGACCGCTCCGGCCTCGGCGACCCCGGCCACCGAGAAGCCCTGAAGAGCCCCCGATGACGACCAGCTGATGCTCTTCTGAGCGTCGCCGGTCCGCATCAGCGCACGACCCCCGCAGGTCCGACCTGCGGGGGTCGTGCTGCGCCCGGCTACTTCCGCCTGCGCTGGTCCAGGCACCACCCCGATACGCTGGAGGAACTATGGGAATCTTCGCGGCCGAGTCCTACATCAGCCTGCTGGTCGCCTTCGCGATCCTCGCGACGACGATCTTCGCGTTCGTCAACTCGCTGCTCTACTCGCCGCAGGCCTACGAGGCCGCAGGCAAGCTGACCAAGACGACCTGGTGCACGATCCTGGGCCTCGGCGTCGTCCTCCAGTTCGTGCCGCTGGGCCTGTTCATCATCAACATCGCCCTGCTGGTCGCGGCGCTGGTCTATCTTGCTGACGTGCGACCGGCGCTGGGGAGCCTGCGACGGCGCTGACGCCTGTCGACCCGCGTCGGACCCGGCCTGACACTCCCCGCCGCGGCAGGTAGGCTCAGCCACCGGTTGGTCGGACGATGACGGGTGAAGTTCGTGGAGTTGAGGGACTACTGGCTGACGATCCGCAGGCGCTGGCGCCTGGTCGTCATGGCTGTGCTGCTGTCGACCGTGGCGGCAGGTCTGCTGACGCTGCAGGCGACGCCGCTGTACGCGTCGTCGGCGCAGCTCTTCGTCTCGACGCCGTCCTCCGACACCGGTGAGGCCGCGACCGGAGATCAGTTCGCCGCGCGACGGGTGACGTCGTACGTCGCGCTCGTCCGGAACCGTGACCTCGCCGAGACCGTTGCCAACGAGCTGGGCGGCGTCTACGAGCCGTCGGTGCTGCTGGAAGAGGTCTCGGCCACCGCGATCCCGCAGACGGTCAACATCGAGATCAACGTGCAGGACCCCGACCCGGTGGCCGCACGTGACATCGCCCAGGCCTACGCCCAGGCGCTGATGGCGCTCGTCGCCGACATCGAGACCCCGCCCGACGGCAGCTCGCCGCCGATCCGGCTCTCGATCACCGACAAGGCCACGATCCCCACCGGCACGGTCAGCCCCAACGTGAATCGCAACCTCGCGATCGGCGTCGTGCTCGGACTGCTGCTCGGCATCGGGATCGCGGTGCTCCGTGACCTCCTCGACACCACGATCTCCAGTACCGACGACGTCGCCGCCGTTACCTCGGTGCCGATCCTCGGCAACATCAACAGCGACCCGACCGCGGTCAAGAAGGATCAGGTGTTCGCCCTCTCGGAGGCGACGCCCTGGGCGGAGGCCTTCCGCGTGCTGCGCACCAACATGCAGTACGTCGAGGTCGACCAGGACCACCGGGTCTTCGTGATCTCCAGCTCTCTGCCCGGCGAGGGCAAGTCGACGACGTCCGCAAGCCTTGCCCTCACTCTCGCCATGGCGGGAGAGAGCGTGGCGCTCGTCGAGTGCGACCTGCGCCGCCCGACCATGGCCAAGCGTTTCGGGCTGGATGACGCCGTCGGCACCACCAGCGTGCTGATCGGCAAGATCCCGCTCGATGACGCGCTGCAGGTCCAGCGTGAGACCGGAGTCGCGGTGCTCACCTGTGGCCCGCGTCCGCCGAACCCGTCCGAGCTGCTCCAGTCGCACGCGATGGAGCTGCTGGTCAAGGACCTCCGCAGCCGCTTCGACGTCGTCATCCTCGACGCGCCTCCGCTGCTTCCTGTCACGGACGCGGCACTGCTCGCCGCCCGGGCAGACGGCATGCTGGCGATCGTCCGGCACGGCAAGACGACGCGCGACCAGCTCACCCATGCCCTCGAACGGGTCGATTCCGTCGGCGCCAAGTGCCTCGGTGTGGTCGTCAACCTCGTACCGCCGAAGCGCGGTCGTGACCGCGGCTACGGCTACGGCTATGGCTACGACTACACCTATGCCGCGGAGGACGAGACCAAGACGAAGAAGTCCCGGGTGCCACGCGTGGGCAAGGCCGACAAGGCACAGCCGAAGACGCACGCGAACGGCAAGCGTCGCGCCTGATCGGGGCCGTCAGCCGTCGAAGCCGGCGAGGTAGGCCTCGAGCCGTTGACGGGCAGGCGGCATGACGAGGCCGGTCGCCTCGAGCTTGGTCAGGTCGAGCACGCTGTGCGCCGGGCGCGGGGCCAGCTGCTTGTCGACGACGTACTCCTGCGTCGTGACCCGCCGTACGTCGCTGCGCTCGCGACCGCGATGCACGAACACCTCCTCGGCGACCTCGGCCCACGACGTCGGCGCGCCGGCGTTGCTGACCTGGTAGACCCCGCTCGTGGCATCGACCTCGAGGAGGTGACGCACGGCCCTCGCGAGGTCGTCGGTGAAGGTGAGACGGCCGACCTGGTCGTGCACCACCGTGGGGGAGACCCCGCTGTCGGCGAGTCGTGCCATCGTGCGCACGAAGTTGGCGCCGTCGCCGATCAGCCACGACGTGCGCAGGATCAGGTGGCGGCGGGCCGTCGAGACGGCCAGGTCGCCGGCGGCCTTCGTCTGCCCGTAGACGCCGAGCGGGGAGGGTGGCTCGTCCTCGGTGTGGACCTCGCGGGTGCCGTCGAAGACGTACTCGGACGAGAAGTGCACCAGCGTCATGTGGTGCTCGTCGGCGACCCGGGCGAGCGCGGCCGGGGCCTGCGCGTTGGCCGCCCAGGCGGCCGGCCGACCCTCAGGCGTCTCGGCGGCGTCGACCGCGGTGTAGGCGGCGGCGTTGAGGACGACGTCGTGCTCGTGCCACGGCCAGGCCTCGAGGGCCGCGGCGTCGGTGACGTCGAGGACGTACTCGGCCCCGGACCCGGGGAGGTCGACCCCGAGCGCCTCGGGGAACTCCGCGAGCAGTGCCCGGCCGAGCTGGCCGCGCGCGCCGATCACGAGCGGCCGCCGGGGCGCCATCGGCACCACGTCGGCGAGCGCGGGCTGGGACGAGTCCTTGGCGGAGATGCCGGCGCTGCCCACCTCGACGAGTGGGATCGGCCACGGGATCGCCACCGTGGGGTCGTCGAGCGCGAGTGCCGGGTAGGTCTCCCCGGCGCGCCAGTGGTCGTTGACCAGGTAGCTGTAGGCGACGCCGTCCTCGAGCGTCTGATAGCTGTTGCCGACGCCGCGGGGCACGAACACCGCGATCGCCGGGTCGAGCTCGACGTGCACGACGGCACCGAACGTCGCGCCCTCGCGGAGGTCGACCCACGCGCCGAACGCGCGACCCGTCGAGACCGAGACGAACTTGTCCCACGGTTCGGCGTGGATGCCGCGGGTCGCACCGCGGGCGGCGTTGAAGGAGACGTTCTGCTGCACCGGTCCGAAGTCGGGCAGCCCGAGCGCGGTCATCTTGGCCCGCTGCCAGCCCTCCTTGAACCAGCCACGGTTGTCCTCGTGGACGGGGAGGTGGACGACCAGGAGCCCGGGGATGGCGGTCTGCTCGACCGAGAGTTCAGTCATGAGTGCGTGACTCCTGTCGCTGCCGAAGGCGCGAGGCGGCCCCGGTCGTCGAGTAGCCGGGCGTGGCGGAGCGAGCCGGGCGTATCGAGACGCGGTGAGTCGACTGTCGGCGGTGTGCACGGTCGGTGGTGTGGTGGCGGGCGTCTCGATAGGCCGGGTCGCGCTCCTTCGTCGCTCGTCCCGGCTGCTCGACGACCATGGGGGGCGTCGCTCGTCCCGGCTGCTCGACGTCCGGAGGGGCGACGCTTCATGCCTGGCCCTTCGCGGCATAGGCGGCCTCGGTGGCCTGCTTGTGCGGGCGCCACCACGCCTCGTGGTCGCGGTACCACACGATCGTGCGGGCGAGGCCGGCCTCGAAGTCGGGGAACGCGGGGCGCCAGCCGAGCTCGGTGCGCAGCTTGGTGGAGTCGATCGCGTAGCGCAGGTCGTGGCCGGCGCGGTCGGCGACGAGGTCGAAGTCGTCGGCGTCGCGTCCCAGGTGGCGCAGGATCATCGCGACGACGTCGAGGTTGTTGCGCTCGCCGTCGGCGCCGATCAGGTAGGTCTCGCCGATCCGGCCGTGCTGGAGGATCGTCCATACCGCCGAGCTGTGGTCCTCGGCGTGGATCCAGTCGCGCACGTTGGTGCCGGTGCCGTAGACCTTGGGGCGCTGGCCGTCGAGCACGTTGGTGATCTGGCGCGGGATGAACTTCTCCACGTGCTGCCAGGGGCCGTAGTTGTTGGAGCAGTTGCTGATGGTCGCCCGCACGCCGAAGCTGCGCACCCAGGCCCGCACGAGGTGGTCGGAGCCGGCCTTGGCAGCGCTGTAGGGGCTGCTCGGGTTGTAGGGCGTGGCCTCGGTGAAGCGCTGCGGGTCGTCGAGCTCGAGGTCGCCGTAGACCTCGTCGGTCGAGATGTGGTGCAGCCGGGTGCCGTGCCGGCGGGCGGCCTCCAGCACGCAGAAGGTGCCGACCAGGTTGGTCTGGATGAAGGGGCCCGGCTCGGTCAGGGAGTTGTCGTTGTGCGACTCAGCGGCGAAGTGCACGATCGCGTCGTGCTCGCCGGCGAGGCGCTCGACCAGGGCCTGGTCGGCGACGTCGCCCACGACCAGGTCCACACGTCCGGGGGGCAGCTCGTCGAGCGCGGCCTGAGAGGCGGCGTAGGTGAGCTTGTCGAGCACGGTCACCGCGGCGTCGGTGTGGCGCACCAGGTGGTGGACGAAGTTGGAGCCGATGAAGCCGGCGCCGCCGGTCACGAGAACGCGCATCACGGGACCACCGTAGACGCGCCGGGAACCGGGCGGGTCAGTAGGCGCCGCGTGAGCGGACGACGGCGCCCATCGTCTTGTAGAGGATGGAGATGTCCTGGAACATCGACCAGTTGTCGACGTAGTAGAGGTCGAGCCGGATAGCCTCCTCGAACGACAGGTTGGAGCGTCCCGAGACCTGCCACAGACCGGTGAGACCGGGGCGCACGAACAGTCGGCGTTCCATCTCGCCCCGATACTGGGCGACCTCCAAGGGAAGCGGAGGGCGGGGGCCGACGAGGCTCATCTCGCCGCGCAGCACGTTGACCAGCTGCGGCAGCTCGTCGATCGAGAAACGGCGCAGCCACTGGCCGGGCCTGGTGACCCGTGGGTCGCACTCCATCTTGAAGAGGCCTCCGTCGTAACCCTCCTGGGCGTGCAGCTCGGCGAGCTTCTTCTCGGCGTCGACGACCATCGTCCGGAACTTGAGGAGTGAGAACTCCTCTCCGTCACGCCCGGTGCGCATCTGGCGGAAGAGGACGGGCCCCTTGTCATCGAGCTTGATGCGAAGCGCGGCGTACGCCAGGAGCGGGGAAGCGAGCACGAGCAGGCTGAGCGAGCCGACGACGTCGAGCAGGCGCTTGCCCCAGCGCGAGGCGTCGGTGGCACGGGGCGGCTCGAGATGGATGAGCGGCAGACCGCCGACGGGTCGGATGCTGACCCGGTCGCCGGAGACCTCGGAGATGCTCGGGGCGACCAGTACCTGGACGTCGTGGTGCTCCAGCTCCCAGGCGATCCGGCGCATCTGGCCGGCCGAGGTGAGCCCGCCGTTGGCGAAGAACACGACGTCCGCTCCCGAGGAGACCACGGTCTCGGTGACGCTGTCGCAGTTGCCCATGACCGGGATCCCGCTGTCGGTCTCCGGAGCCGGGTCGTTGGCCGGGGTGAGGCACCCGACGACCTGGAACCCCAGACGCTTCTCCCTCGTGATCACCGAGGCGACCTCGTCCACGCCGAAGCGGCTGCCGACGATCAGCACGTTGTGCTGGAGTGCTCCGAGGCTGCGAGCGGTGTGGATCACGCGTCGCAGCGCGAGACGGCCGACCATCAGTGCAGCGAGGCCGACGACGAAAGTCACGAAGAAGAACCCCCGTGACAGCTGGTAGTTGAGCAGGTAGCAGCCGACTCCGACGAGGGCACCCGCTCCCAGGCTCGCCGTGGTCACGCGGCGGAACTCGTCCGTGCCGACCTCGAACTGGCTGCTGACGTAGGTGCCCGCGAAGAAGAGGCACAGCATCCACGTCAGCACGATGGCGGGCCCCGCAACGGTCACGGTGTTGAGGACCTCTGCGCCGGTCTCGAAGATCGGCCAGCGTTCACGGATCAGGGCGGCCGAGAGGGTGCTTGCCGCGATGATGGCGAGGTCGATCGCAAAGGCGGTGATCGGCAGATAGCGAAGCGCACGAGAGCGGGCCACGGACCGGATCCAGGTATCACTCTGGCTCAGCGCCGTCATCGCGTCATCCCCATTATCACTGCCACCGAGGTCATCACCGGCCCCATTCTCACGCCTTGCCGGCGCCCGGACCTGTGACACTTAACCACGGATCGGACGCGGTGACATACACGCGTGTCGAACGCCTGAGTTCCGTGTGGGTAACGGGACGTCAACATCGGTCCGGTGCCTGATGCACACTGACCCGCATGAGAGGCATCATCCTGGCCGGTGGGACCGGCAGCCGACTGCACCCGATCACCCACGCGGTGAGCAAGCAGCTGATGCCCGTCTACGACAAGCCGATGATCCACTACCCGCTGTCGACCCTGATGCTCGCCGGCATCCGCGAGGTGCTGGTGATCACCACCCCGCACGAGGCCGAGCAGTTCGTCCGCCTCCTCGGCGACGGCTCCGCCCTCGGGCTGGAGATCTCCTACGCCACCCAGCCCTCGCCGGACGGTCTGGCCCAGGCGTTCCTGATCGGGGAGGACCACATCGGCGGCGAGCGCGTCGCGCTCGTGCTCGGCGACAACATCTTCTACGGCTCCGGGCTCGGGACCCGGCTGCGTCGCTTCGAGCACCTCGACGGCGCGGCGGTCTTCGGCTACCGCGTGGCCGACCCGACGGCGTACGGCGTGGTCGAGTTCGACGACGACTTCCGGGCGGTCTCGTTGGAGGAGAAGCCGGAGCGGCCGCGCAGCAGCTTCGCCGTCCCGGGCCTGTACTTCTACGACAACGACGTCGTCGCCCTCGCACGCGAGCTGACGCCGTCCGCCCGGGGCGAGCTCGAGATCACCGACCTCAACCGTCGCTACCTCGAGCAGGGGCGGCTGCAGGTGGAGGTGCTGCCGCGTGGCTCGGCCTGGCTCGACACCGGCACCTTCGACGACCTCAACGACGCGAGCAACTTCGTGCGCGCCATCGAGGCGCGGCAGGGCACCAAGGTCGGCGCCCCCGAGGAGGTCGCGTGGCGGATGGGCTACATCGACGACGAGCAGCTGGCCGAGCTCGCCCGCGGGCTGCTGAAGAGCGGGTACGGCGGCTACCTGCTCGGGCTGCTCGACGAGAAGGCCGAGCGGGGCACGCGCGGCTGAGCGGACCCGCACGCACTATCGTCTGGGCGGACCCCGCCGAACGGAGACCCTGAGTTGACCCGCCGCCTCGTGCGCGCCCTGCGCCGCAACGCGATCCTCGTGCTCCTGTGCCTGGTGGTCGCGCTGACCGCGGCGTACGTCGTGACCGAGCGGGAGACGCCGCAGTACGCCTCCACGGTCCGCGTGCTCGTCGCGGCCCAGCCCGCCGGGGACGACGCCGACGGCGACGCGTCCGACCCGGGCACCGAGGCTGCGGGGGAGCGAGCGGCGACCTACCGCGAGGTGGCCGTGGGCGAGGTCCTCGCCACCCGGGTGGTCGACCGCCTGCTCGGTGACCCGGCCTACCGCAGCGACGTGCGTCTCGACCCGGCTGCGCTGCTCGAGCAGGTCGAGGCCGAGGTGGTGCCCGGAACGGCGGTGCTGCAGCTCCGCGTCACCGACCCCGACCCGAGCACCGCGCAGCTGATCGCCGGCACCTACGCCGAGGAGCTGATCGCCTTCGCGTCCGACGTGGAGAACGGCCTCGGGGTCGTCGAGGACGACGACGCGCTCGCCCTCGTCGACCTCGCGTCGTTCGACGACGAGCCGGTCTCGCCCCGGCCCGTGGTCGCGCTGCTGGTGGCCGGCGGCGCCGGCCTGCTCCTCGGCCTGCTCCTCGCGGGCCTGCGCGAGGCGCTCGGCACCAAGCTGCGCACGGCCGACGAGGTCGCGGCACTGGTCGGGGCCCCCGTGCTCGCCTCGATCGCCCTCGAGTCCGGCAGCGGCCGACGCTCGCTCGTCACCGACCTCGACCACCACTCGCCGCGGGTGGAGGGCTTCCGGGTGCTCCGCACCGGGGTGCAGTTCGCCGAGCTCGACGCCGAGCACAAGATCGTCGCCGTCTCCTCCTCGGTGCCTGAGGAGGGCAAGTCCTCGACCGCGGTCAACCTCGCGCTCACCCTCCAGCGCGCCGGCGTCCGCACCCTCCTGGTGGACGGCGACCTGCGGCGTCCGCAGGTGGCGGGCACGTTCGACATCGACGGCTCCGCCGGCGTCACGACGGTGCTGCTCGGGAAGGTCGAGCTCGACGACGCGATCTGGACCCACCCCGGCACCGGGCTCGCCGTGCTCCCGAGCGGGGTCCTGCCACCCAACCCGGCCGAGCTGCTCCAGACCCAGGCGATGGCCCAGCTCCTCGACCGGGTGCGGGCGGCCTACGAGGTGGTGGTCGTCGACTGCGCGCCCCTCAACCCCGTCACCGACGCCGCCCTCGTCGCGGCCCGCGCGGACGGCGTCCTGCTCGTGGTGCGCCACGGCCGGACCACGCGCGACCAGCTGCGGGTCGCGGTGACCCGGCTCGAGCAGGTCTCGGCCCGCACGATCGGGGTGGTGCTCAACGGCGTGCCCACGAGCCGGCGCGACTCCGCGGCCTACGGCGGGTACGAGCGCACGGACTCCCGGCCGGGCAGGGGAACCGCCCCGGAGTGACCCCATCGGGCCAGAGGGATCCACCCGGTCGGAGGATGCCCGCGAGGGCGCAGGCGGTGAACACTGGGGTCACACGGAGCAGGTGGCCGCGCCGACGATCGGAGGGAGATCGTCGGAGGGCCTCCCGCTGCCGCTGTTTTTGGGATACGGTGCAGGTCCCCCTCCCCCCGAAGGATCCCCCATGTTGTTTCTTTGGATCTGCCTTGGCCTCCTTGCCTGGCTCGTGCTGCCCCTGCCCATCGCCCTGGCCGTCGGCCGTTTCATGAGTGGTGACAGCAAGGCCGCGGTGGCCAACGAGACGACGCTGCCGGTCGGCCGCGTCGACACCGCTCAGGTCGCCTGACCCACCGACGGTCACCGGACGGTCGTCGCGCACCGTCCGGCTACCCTGCGGCCATGAAGGTTCTCCTCACCGGCGGCGCCGGCTACATCGGATCGATCACCGCCAAGGCGCTCGAGGAGGCCGGTCACACCCCGGTCGTCCTCGACTCGCTCGTCAGCGGTCCTCGCGCCTTCGTGCGCGACCGGATCTTCTACGAGGGCGACATCGCCGACCGGACGCTGCTGCGCCGGATCGCGGCCGAGCACCCCGACATCGCCGCGACCATCCACATGGCGGCGCGCATCGTCGTCCCGGAGTCGGTCGAGCAGCCCTACATGTACTACCGCGACAACGTCGCGAAGTCGCTCGAGCTCTTCGACGAGCTCACCGCGCTCGGTCTCCCGCGCGTGCTGTTCTCGAGCTCGGCGAGCCTCTACGCGACCAAGGAGGGCTTCGAGGTCACCGAGGAGGACCCCCTCGACCCCGGCTCGCCGTACGCCCGCACCAAGCGGATGATGGAGCAGGTGCTCTTCGACCTCGCCGACGCGACCGACCTGCGCGCGATCGTGCTGCGCTACTTCAACCCGATCGGCTCCGACCCGGACCTCGAGTCGGGCATCTACGTCAAGGAGCCCTCGCACGTGCTCGGCCAGCTGGTCCTGGCGGCGCGCGGCCAGAAGCCGTCGTTCACGATCACCGGCACCGACCTGCCCAGTCGCGACGGCACCGGGCTGCGCGACTACATCCACGTCTGGGACCTCGCCCGCGCCCACGTGCGCGCCATCGAGCGCTTCGACGAGGTGCTGGAGACCGTCGACGCCCCCAGCACCGTGATCAACATCGGCACGGGCGACGGCGTGACGGTGCGTGAGCTCGTGGTCTCCTTCGAGAAGACCTTCGGCTCCGCGGTGCCGATCACCGAGGCCCCGCCGCGTCCGGGTGACGTCGTGGGCGCCTACGCCAACGTGGACCGCGCAGCGTCCCTGCTCGACTGGCGCGCCGAGCTCACCATCGACGACGCCATCTCGTCGGCGCTCGCCTGGGCCGACCGCCGCCAGGAGGTCCTCGGCTACGAGTGACCCCCCGGTCGGGGTGGACTCAGAGGCTGTGGAGCAGCGCCCGCGTGCGGGCGACGACGTCCAGGAGCGCCTCGGCGGCGGCCGGGCTCATCGGCCCCATGTCGATGAAGCCGTGCACCAGTCCGTCGAAGCGCACCCGGTCGACGGGGACGCCGGCGGCGGCGAGGGCGTCGGCGTAGGCCTCGCCCTCGTCGCGCAGCGGGTCGTACTCCGCGGTGACGAGGACGGTCGGCGGCAGGTCGGTGAGGTCGCCGTGCAGCGGTGAGTGTCGTACGTCGGTCAGGGCGACGCCGCGCGCGACGAGCTCGTCGGGGTCGACCGTGCCGAGGTAGTGGCTGCTGAACCAGTGCATCGTCGGCAGGTCGAGGAAGTAGCCCTCGGCGTTCTCGACGCGTGAGGCGTGCTCGCCGGCGAGGTCGGTGGTCGGGTAGATCAGGAGCTGGGCGCTGACACGCTCACGCAGCGACTGGGCGGCCACCGCAGCGAGGTTGCCGCCGGCGCTATCGCCGCCGACGGCCAGGACGTGGCTGCCGCCGAGCTCGTCGAGGTGGTCGGCGGCCCACGCGACGGCGGCCAGGGTGTCGTCGACGGCGGCGGGGAACTGCGCCTCCGGGGCCAGCCGGTAGTCGACCGAGAGCACCACG